>CAZQWI010000015.1:0-8850 GCA_964596995.1 uncultured Pseudomonadales bacterium | reverse complement strand
AAACGGTTGAGATAATCACAAATCTATCTAATGATCATAGCGTTTTGGTACTATCTGAGGGTTATTTTGGAACCTTGCCTGATGGTTTATTGATGTATCTTCATCGAAGAGAAATAAATAATTTATTTATTGAACCAATTGGTCAACCTATCTCAAGTTTTAGTAAATCTACAAAAGATTTTGCTAATTATGATCAAGTTCTATTGGTAGCAAACTCCCATCGTATTTCAATAAATTTGTCTAAGGCAAGACTAATAAAAGAGTTTTGCAGACCCTTTGATGCTCCTTGTCATCAAATTTGGGATGTTACCCAATTAGTCAATCCCTCTCCTTAGATTTCTTAAGCTTTTTATAAGATTTGAGTGATATCTTGGATAAATGATCAAATCCAACTGCTCAAATGAATCCAGTTTTTTCTCTAGCTTAAGAGTTCTCAAACACGCAACCGCAACTCCAATAACCAATCTTCTAGTTAACCTTGAACTAATTTGTAAAGACAAAGAGCTTCAACAGTTAAGCTCAAACTCTCGTTTTTATCTGGAGAAAGCAATCGTATCTACCAATTACCTCAAAAGTATCATGGAACAGTGTAACAACCAGAAAGCAACAAACAAAGCTTTGTTTAATATAAAAAATTCTATTTTTGAGGTGATTAACATTTGTAAAAGACCTAAAACTGAAACACAGTTAATACCATATATTCAACTTTCAAATAATGATTCTTTATCTGGAAATAAACTCTATTTTCAAGAAGCAATAATCTGTCTACTTAATAATGCTTTTCAAGCATACACAAAAGATCACGCTAATAAATTAGTAGTACTATTTGCCAGTAAAAAAGGTTCTTACTGCGAAATAAAAGTTGTGGATGGAGCTACAGGATTTTTACAGTTAAATGACTGTGAAATAAAAAAAAGCAATAACTCCAATACTTTTAATTGTGGCGGAGTTGGTTTGGAGTTTGTTAAAAAAGTGGTTACTGAGCACTTTGATGGTAAATTCCAAATCTCATCTAAATTAAGTAAAGGAACAACAGTTCAATGCCTGTTCCCCATCTCTGCCAACAGATAATATCCATAACCTCTTTTATTTTTCAGTTGAACACCCAT
Organism: uncultured Pseudomonadales bacterium; assembly: GCA_964596995.1. Lineage (GTDB taxonomy): Bacteria > Patescibacteriota > Microgenomatia > UBA1400 > PJMF01 > DAOLOF01. The sequence continues at coordinate 7,741 of CAZQWI010000015.1, read as the reverse complement.
TGGTCCTAACAATTGTCTTAATCTGCGAAGATATACCTCGATGGTATTGTAGTTTGGTTGTTCATCAACATTAGGCCACACAATATCTAAGAGTTTCTGCTTACTAATCACTCTGGGTCGATTCAGAAATAAAGCTTGAAAAATAGCCATTTCCTTAGGTCTTAGGTGAATTTGTGTGCCGGAAGCTATAACATATCCATCATCGGGAAAAATCGATAGTGTGTCAGAGTTAATCGTGACACTGTCAGATAATTTATAGCTATGTAAAAGCCTTTTAACTAAATAATTCAACTCGCTCCAATCAAATGGCTTAGATAAATATGCATCAACTCCCGTTTTATAAGCTGTAAGTCTATCAGCACATTTTTCTTTACAACTAAGCATTAGAATTTTTATTTGTTGATGATATTGAGAAACATACTCAATTAATTCTAAAGATGTTTCTCCTTGTGGCAGCACCCAATCTGCTAGTAATAACTCAATTTGCTTAGTATCAATAATTTCATATGCTCTATCTAAAGTGTGAGCTAAATAAATAACTCCATAACAATTATCAGCTAATGCTATTTTAAGAGAGTTTGCTAATACCTTGTCATCTTCAAGTATTAGAATGCCGCTATTCTTTATCATTTTTTAATTAATAATTGATTAAAAATATGTTCATTAATTAGCGTAGCATTCAAATCTTAAAAAAAGCTTAGATTTGCTTTATAATCAGTCGTTCAGACAGCTTAGAGTCCCGGGTAGTGAAATGGCATCACTACAGGTTCTGACCCTGTCATTCTAGGTTCGAATCCTAGCCCGGGATCATTTGTTTGCCAACCGCAAAACGGTTGGCAAATTATTTATATTACACAATCATTTAAATGACGCTTACCAAACAACATTTCACCATATTTTTAATCCTAATCACTGAGGTGTTGGGTTTCTCATTAATCCTCCCATTTATACCCTTTATGGCAAAAGAGATGGGTGCTTCTCCATTTGTCATCGGGTTATTATTAACCACATTTTCATTTTTTCAGTTTATAAGCGCTCCAATTGCTGGCACCCTCAGCGATAGATTTGGAAGAAAACCACTTTTACTCATCTGCCAAGTGGCAACATTAGCGAGTTTCTTGATCTTAGGATTTGCCAACTCGCTCTGGATGCTTTTCCTTTCTAGAATTATTGATGGTTTGTTAGGAAGTAATGCCACCATCGCCAAAGCATACTTATCAGATATCACTTCCCAAAAGGATAAGAGTAAAGTGTTTGCTGTCAGCGGCGCAGCCTTTGGCTTTGGCTTTATGATTGGCCCAATTATTGGGGGAACGTTGGCTCAAACAAGCTACGCCCTGCCTTCATTTATTGCTTCAGGAATAGCTTTGATATCTATTATTTTAACTATTTTTACTCTCCCTGAAACCATCAAAAAACAAACGACTGTATTTAAATTAGGTACTATCAAACTGATTGATTATGAAAGAATTAAATTCTACCTCACCAATAAAAAAGTGAACCAACAGCTAATTGAGTTTGGCTGCTATGCTTTTGCCATGGCCTTATTCTCAGGAAGTTTTTCGGTATATGCAGATATTAAATACTCAGCCACCACTCAACAAATCGGCCTAGTACTAACCACCATTGGCCTAACCAATGTTATTTTTAGAGGTTTATTAATTCCAAAATTAATTGATCGTTTCGGAGAAAGGAGACTTGAAAGAGTTGGCGTTTCATTAATGATAATTAGCTTATTATTAAGTTTGTTCTCAACTTCATTTGTTTGGCAATATCCGGCAATCATTTTATTTGCCTCTGGAGCAGGTTTAAATTATCCCTTAATGATGGGTGATATCTCCAGAAGTGTAAATGAAAATGAACAAGGAGCAATCATTGGCGTTGCCAACTCTCTAGATAGTTTAGCCAATATTGCTGGCCCATTTATTGGAGGGTTACTTCTAGCGTCAAGTTATCCAGATAGTTTCTTGCTAATGAGTATGGGCACAATGGTTTTTTGCTTAATACTGATACTGAGAGAAAAGAAGAATTATTAAGAAATTTTTAAATTTAATTCAGAATAAATTAAAAATAATATAATCCTGATTTATTATTCAGTATTTGTCGCTGAAACAATGATGTTGGTAAAAAACTTCCCACAGTAGCTCCAAGTAATCCTGAAAAAATATTTGATTCAAGTGAGTACTCAACCACCGTTGGCTCAGACAATCCTAGTTCATCGATGACATGTTTAGTAGTTTCATGAATTGAGCCTAACTCGTCAATCAATCCATTCTCCTTTGCTTGCTTGGCCGAGTAAACCCGACCATCAGCCAACCTCAAAATCTCATCTCTATCTAACTCTCTATTTTCTTCAATTCGATCAACAAATAGTTGATATGAGTCATCAATGATTGACTCAAAAATCTCTTTTTCTTGCTGTGTTGAAGGTCGAGTATATGAACCAAAATCCTTAAGTTCACCAGACTGATGAGTGTCAATCTTAATACCAGTTTTTTCCATCAACCCAGAGATATCAAGATCATAAGCAATTACCCCAATCGAACCCGTAATCGTAGGAATTGAGGCAAAAATTTTTCTTGATGGTAGTGCAATGTAATATCCGCCAGAAGCCGCAGTTTCCTCAAAATATGCATAGACTGGCTTAGTCTCAGCTAACATCTTAATTTGTTGATAAATATCTTCTGATGCGGCAACCGATCCACCAGGACTGTTAATAACAAAAATAATTGCCTTAACGGTATCTAGTTCTGAAAGTTTTTTTGTTAATGATTGGATATTTGATGGAGTAATGGCATAAGGATTGAATTCCCAGATACTTTCTGAGGTTGTACTTGTTATTTCCCCAGATATTTTTACTATTGCCACTTCTTGTTCTGATCCTGAAAAAACGACTTTTCTTGATAATCCGATTTGAGGTGTATCATCAACCTTTCCAGAAAAAGAGATAATAGCAATCAAAAAAATAATACTCAAAACCATTATTCCAGAACCAATAAAAATTGCCAGATTTTTCCAAATCTGAATTAACCAATTAAAGAATTTTTTGAGGTAAGTGACGATTGTTATAATCATAATCATTCCATTTTAATCAGGATCTGGAGAAGATACAATTACTACTCTTTATTACAATTATTGCTGATCATGATATATCTCTGTCTATCAAATTCGTCCTTGATAACTTCATATTTCCATGATGAACCTGTTAAACCCAAGCTATCTGCAGAAATTTCTGATCGAGCATCAATCTCTAAAAATATCAATCCATCAGAAGCAAGATATACAAATGCTTGATTTAAAAATTTTCTAATCAACTCCAACCCATCATAACCTCCATCTAATGCTAAATCAGGCTCAAAGTATTTAACTGATGAATCAAGGTTTACAAGCAACGGGGATGGAACATATGGCAAATTAGCTAAAATAACTTGAAATTGTTGACTGGGAACCTTTTCCATTAGATCTGACTGAATAATTTGCACACTACTCAGGTGATTATCATCGATAAGTCTTTTGGCGTTCTTTGTAGCAGTGTTTACACAAGTCGGTGAAACATCTGTTAACAGTAGTTTGTAATTGGGATGTCCAGCTTTTATTAATTCAAGATATAAGGAAATTCCGATACAACCACTTCCACAGCCAACATCAATTATTGAGAGTTCTTGGAAATTTTGTTTAAGAATCCATTGTTTGGCAAGAACAACCAATCCTTCAGACTCAATTCTGGGTATCAACACTCCTTTATTTACCAAAAAATCATTTCCAAAAAACTCAGAGTGACCAGTAATGTACTCCACAGGTTTTTCTTCATACCTATCCAAATTTAGTAACGGAATGTTATACTTCAACAACTGATTTTTTTCGTAAGCTGTCCAACATCTTTTCGGTTTCATCTGTTATATTATTTAAATTATTAAATACAAATTATCAAACAAGATATGGCAAATAGTAAAAGCCCAGTTAATGCTTTTTTAGACACTCTCAATAACAACTTTCTGCTAATAATGCTGATTATATCCGTTTTTGTGTCTGGATTTTTAGTAGGTTCATATTGGAAGACAAATCAACTTTCAAAGCAGCTTGCCCAAAAGCCAGCAGCTGCTGTGAATCCAGAAGCTGTTCAAGCTCCTGAAAAAGCTCTTGATAAAACGCCTAAAGTCACCAACACAGATCACGTCCAAGGTGCAGAAAATCCAAAAGTCACTTTAATTGAGTATTCTGACTTTAGCTGTGGATATTGTGCTAAGGTTCACCCAACACTCAAGCAACTAGTTGCAGATTATCCGAATGAAGTAGCTTGGGTATACAGACACTTCTTACTAAGTCCAACAGGACCATCAAGAACTATTGCTGAAGCCAGCGAATGTTTAGCTGCAAATAATGGCAATGAAGCGTTCTGGAACTTTGTTAATGGCTACTTTGAGAAACTCTCGACAGACAGCACCTTAATGAATCAAGATAGCTTAATGAGTTTTGTTGAATCACTTGGCTACAACAAGGCTGAAATAGAAAAATGCGTAACAGATAAAGAGTTCACTCAAGATATTGAAAATGATCTAGCAGGCGGAAACGCCGTTGGTATTTCTGGCACTCCCAATATTATCATTATGTCTCAAGACGGCGAGTATGAATTGGTACCAGGCGCAGCACCCTATGAAGACTTTGTTGAAAAGATTGAGAAGTATCTCTAAAGTTTAAGATTTTGAAAATTATCAGGCTGAGGGACGAAAGTCCCTCAGCCTTATTTGAACTGATTTTCTTCCATTCCACTGATTAATCTCCAAAGAACAAACAACATCTATATAGTCCAGGTTAGCCAACTCCTTTACTCTTGTCGCCATTCTCCATCCCAAAGCAGAAAAGTTTTCAGTTGGTCTAGAATCAGACTGAAGTAATACTTTTATATGTTGTTGATCGCCTCCAATTATTCTTTTATCAACAACTTTCAACTTTGAAAGAAGTAGTACTGGTTCTTTATTTCCCAATCCAAAAGGCTCAAGCAGTTCTAATTTTGCTACTGTATCGATTGACAGCAATGAGTGTTCAATGTGAGCATCAATCTTTAATGATGGTATAAGCAGTTCTGGCAAAATATTTTTTTTCGCCTCTGATTCAAGAAGATTTTTAATTTTGCTCAAATTTTTAGATGAAGCGCTAAACCCGGCTGCTAACTCATGACCTCCAACACTAAGTAATAACTGATCTGCTTTTTTAATTAAGTCAGTGATATTCACACCAGAAACACTTCTCGCTGATGCTTTTACAACCTCTCTATCTGAAGCAACCACGATGCTGGGTTTGTAATATTTTTCCGTTAAGCGACCAGCTAAAAGACCGATGATTCCCTCATGAAAATTTGGGGAGCTAACAAAGATTATCGATTGATCATCTTCTTGATTAATCAAAGACTCAGCTTCCTCAAGTTGAGAGATGGTTAAATCTTGTCTCTCCTGATTGAGCTCATTTAACTTGACCGCTATTCTTGTAGCCGACTCAATTTCTTGAGTGCACAGCAATCTAACAGCCATCAATCCCTGAGATATTCTTCCCGCAGCATTGATTCTTGGAGCAACTCCAAACCCAATCATACCAACGCTAACTTTCTTGGGATCCAATGAAGAAATCTCAAAGAGTGCCTTGATACCAGCCCGTTGTTCTGTTTTTAACAGTTCAAGACCATATTTAACAATGCTTCTGTTTTCATTCACTAGTCTCATTTGATCTGAAATGGTTGAGATCATTACTAAATCAAGTAACTGCTTTGAAAAAACTGGAGCTAATTCTCTACACAACATCCAGGCTACCGCTGCTCCGCTCACTTTTGTTGAATGAACCTGTGCAAAGGCTGGTAACTTGGTTTTAAGTGGCTGATGATGATCTGTCACGATTACGTCAATTCCCTGGCTCTGTGCCCATTCAAGAGGCTGGTGAGCCACTATTCCGTTGTCTACAGTAATAATTACATCGGGTTTATCTTTCTTAAGTAATCTTTCAAGGGTCTTTTGCGAAACACCATAACCATCTTTTAATCGATCTGGAATAAATGGTTGCGCAACTAATCCTAGCTTTTTTAATGTTAACCAGACAATACTGGTGGCTGCAATGCCGTCTGCATCATAGTCACCAAAGATTAGAACTTTTTCTTGATTTTTGATTGCTCGCTCAATTCTCTGCTTGGCTTTTTTTAGCTGAGAAAGACTGATATTTAATTGTTTTGGCTTAATCTCTAGTGGCGAAACTGGAGAGATAAACTCATTTTTATCTTCAATACCTCTCTTAGTTAATACCTGTTGGAGTAGTTTATCAGCATCTTCAATTGGGGCTGTATTTGAAAGTTTCCATTGCATGTTTGCTTATCATCATGACACTGCTATAATCAAGATCATGCAGATAGAAATCTCGATTCCTTATGAAGTGGCCTTTATCTTGTGGAAAATGCATAAAGCTGGATATGAAGCTTATCTAGTTGGTGGAGCAGTTAGAGATTTATTGATTAACTCTCTTTCCTCTTTTCAAACCAAAACAAGCAAAACTAACACGATTCTCGATTACCATGAAATTGTCGATTATGACTTTACTACTAATGCCACCCCGCAACAGATACAACAAGTTTTTCCCGATAGTTACTACACAAATGAGTTTGGAATGGTTGGCATTTCCTATCAGAACCTTAACGCAAATATTGTTGCAAAAGGATTCTCTCTGCCAAAAGAAAATATTGCTACAAGAACCAATGATCAAGCAAAACCGAAAAGCAGTAGAATTATTGACTTGGCCAATGCATCAAAAATTCATACTTCCCTAAGCTCTCAGGCAAGCAATGCCCAGAATCATTTAAAAAATAGTGATGCAGAACCTCCGCCATTTGAGATTACCACCTACAGATCTGAAGGTATGTATTCTGACTACAGACGTCCTGACGAAATTATTTGGGGAGATTCAATTAATCAAGATTTAGAAAGAAGAGATTTCACTATCAATGCCATGGCATTGGAAGTCAAAGCAGATACTTTAAACTCATTTTTTTCTCAACAAGATATCCCTTCTCTTCTAAAACTAACCTCAGAAGATTACTCATTAGTAGATCAGCACACTGGATTAAAAGATCTTGCTAAAAAGATGATTACTACAGTCAGAAATCCAGATGAAAGATTCCAGGAAGATGCTCTAAGAATGCTGAGAGCGATCAGACTGTCTTGTCAGCTTGAATTTGAACTAGAACCTTTAACATTAGCATCAATAAAACATCATGCTAATTTACTCAGAAAAATTAGCTGGGAAAGAATCCAAGCCGAGTTTCTAAAAATGCTCGGTTCACCTCGACCATCAAAAGGCATTATCTTACTCAATGAAACTGGACTACTTGATATCATTCTTCCGGAATTAATCTCATGTAAAAACGTTGAGCAAGGCGGTCATCACAACACCGATGTTTGGACTCATTCACTAGACTCACTTGATAACTGTTCCTCTAGCAACCCAATCGTCAGATTAGCTGCTCTGCTGCATGATATTGGCAAGCCCAAGACATTTCAGCTAAGAAATGGAGAGATAACTTTTTATAATCATGAAATTGTTAGTTCGCGTATGGCTGATCAGGTTGCCAAACGACTAAAACTTTCAAATGATCAAAGAGAACAACTTTTCAAGCTGGTGAGATATCACATGTTTCATTACCAGCCTCACGATACAGATGCTGCTATCAGGAGAATGATTAAAAGGGTTGGTCTGGAATATATAG
>CAZQWI010000014.1:0-12978 GCA_964596995.1 uncultured Pseudomonadales bacterium | reverse complement strand
CTCCCAAATTTTCTTGGCTTTTTCTACCTGTTTTTTTGTGGCCTTTTTAAAGTAATTTTCAACCTTTTCCATTTGCTCGATTAAGTTGAGAGATTGAACTACCTCATAATAACTCCCACCTAACATCGGATATTTTTCATAATCTTTAACAGACTTGTTTAAAAGAACTCGAATTCTTCCTTCGATAGCGATTGAAGCTAATCTAAACGTTCCTTCCTTTTCAAATCTTCTTAGCGAATAAACATAAGTGGGTTTTTGAAGATATTTAAACTTATATCCTGATTTAATAACTCGTTTAATTAAGTCTGCATCTTCATAAATCTGATCAACAGCAAACTCAAACTTTGAAAAAACTTCTGTTTTTATGCCGATCATGGCTCCCATTGCCTCTGATCCAAGCAGACTAAAACTAAAATTGATAAATCTAACAGTTGGTCGATGAATGATGGGATATTCATCGACCTTCATCCAACACGAAAAAGCATCAACTGTTTTGTGCTTTTTAAGCTGTTTTCTAAGTTCTGACAAAAATGTTACAGGAAGACGATTATCAGCATCCATAAAGATGAGCCAGCTACTTTTTGCTTTTTTAGCACCCAGATTTCTTTGATGACCTACATTTCGTTTTTTTGAAATAAGAATTGAGAGATTGAGTTTTTGAGAAAACTCCTTTGCTTTTTTAACCGTGTTATCATCAGAATCACCATCAACTAAAATTACCTCAAAATCTTGATAATCTTGGTTGGAGAGATCCTTTAAAAGATCGGGGAGATATTTTTCTTCATCCAAGGAAGGAATGATTATTGAGAAAGATGGAGACTGATTTTTTTTCATTTGATACTTTTGTAAAGCCTATAGACAAATTAAGCAGAGACAGACTCTTACTTAGCAATTATACAAGATGTTGGTAGAATGTAATTTATGAAAACTGTTCTAGTGGGGTTGGGGAATCCAGGCGACAAATTTGAGCAAACAAGACATAACTTGGGATTTCTATTTTTAGATTACTTGCGCGAGAGATATCAACTTGATCAATTCTCTTTAAAAAATAAACTGAACGCTGAGTTGTCGGTTAACTCAGATTTGGTTTTGGTTAAACCGCAAACATTTATGAACCTGTCGGGTGAAGCCATTTCGAAAACTCTAAACTTTTTTGGAGATTCAAATGCGAAATTGGATCAGTTGGCACAGAAATATTTGTTAGTTGTGCACGATGATCTTGATATAAAGTTTGGTGAGTTTAAGATACAGTATGGGACAGGTCCCAAAGATCACAATGGTTTAATATCAACCTATCATCATTTAAGCACAACTGAGTTTTGGCATATCAGGATTGGATCCGATGACAGAGAAGGAAATCGACAAATTCCTTCTGAAAAATATGTTTTACAAAAGTTTGACCAAAGTCAACAGATTATGCTAGAAAAAATATTTGAAGAGATAGTTGTTCAGTTAAAAAATAGAGAAATTTTGAGATTGATCGTTTGATGTTGTTGCTTAGCTATATCTAATTTTATTTATCAAAATTTATGCCCAAACTTAAACAAGTTGTTGATTCAATAGAAAAAAGATTTTCGCAAAGAAAAAGAAACAGAGTGTGGCTATCCTTAAGCTACTTATTTCGGCAGCTAGCAGGTAATCTAAGTTTTTTCTACCTACCTCTATTTTTATTTCATCAAGCCCAGCAGTTGCAATGGTGGGGATGGGATTTAAATTCCATCCAAAAAGGAATGATTTTGATCGCTGCGTTTTATTTTACCGAAAGAGTTGTGAGTGCGATTCTCTGTATGATACAAGCTGGATTCTCGATTAAGGTTGGTCATGATTGGTCAATGATTATTGGCACTTTGTCATATATGTTGTTTTTAGTTAGCTTCTCAAATGCAAGTAGGTCTCCTTGGTTTTTGTTAATTGGTTCATTGATGGCTGGCGCTCAGCTGGTTTTTTATTGGCCATCCTACAACACGCTTGTGGCGAGATTGTCGTTTAAGAAAAACATGGGAAAGAATTTGGGAAGATTTGGCTTTATCTCCAACTTTACCTCCATGATTGCGCCAGCGGTCGGGGGGTTAATAATTCTTTTTCTCGGATATAACTATCTTTTTTATATAAGTATTACTCTTTTACTATTTTCATTAATTGGCCTTTTTAAGCTTGATCTTCCTCAAGAAAAAGATGAAGTTAATCTCAAAGAATATTTCGAGTGGATGAAAGAAAAAAGCTTTGTGAAATTAACTGCTTCTCAATCAGGAAGATACTTTTATGATATGAGTATTACTCTCTGGCCTCTTTATGTTTTTCTATTATTGGGTGATGTTGAAAAAGTTGGCTATGTTTATAGTATTTCGCTATTTGTTGCGATGGTAATCAATCTTTTTATCGGGAATTTTCTTGATAAAAAAAGAAAATCAAACAAGCCTTTTTATTTTTCTGGGGGTTTTCTCTCAACTTTGTCGTTGCTGAGATTGACAGTAATAAACGTTTGGGGAGTGGTAGCAGTGGATGCGTGCAGTAGAGTGGTGGGAAACTTCCACTGGTTATTTAATGACAGTATTTTGTTTAGAAGAGGTAAGGGTGATCAAGAATTTTCATATTTTGTTTATTATGCTTTCAATAGAGCTGTTGCAGCTGCCTTATTCTGGGCAATCTTACTGTTTTTCTTTTTTGCATTTCCAGTTGAGTGGACAGGCCTCTTTTTAATGGGAGCTTTAGGAGCATTAATGAGTCTTTTGATCAGAGAAGAAAAAGAGTAGTTAAAAAATTATCGATTATGACGACTAACAAAAAGAGCAGTGTCGATTGGGACAAGAAAAAACAAAAAAAAGCATCATTTCAGCAGTTGGGAGATTTGTTTTCTCAATTTCAGATTAAACAAGGGAAAGGCTACATCTCTCAAGAGTTTCAGGATTTTGGTTATCGATTGGCTCTCGAACTCGATGATCTAAAGCACAAAAGTCTATACATGAAATTAGCAAAGAATGAGGACAGAGGTTTGCTTGAAAGAGTATTAAGTTTTGTTTCAGATTCTAATGCTAAGAATAAAGGAGCATTATTCATGTGGAAGTTAAAACAGCTAAAAGAGGAAGGCAAGCAACAACTTTAGATGAAATTTACGAATGAATTGATGAATGATCTAGAATATTATAGTTTATATATCCAAGATATCTGATGGAAGCTAATCATGAATAGTCGCTCTACCCAAATATTTGTAGCCATATTATTAGTCATTACTCTTTTGCTAGGCTATAACTATTTTGCAAAGCCATTCTCAAATCTAGAACCTTTGAACTTAGAAGAACCACAAGAAGAAGCTGATCAACAGTTAGGAGAAGAATATATTGATGAAAGGCTCAAGCTTCTTGAAGAATTAACTCCGAAACAAAAAATTTCTCAACTTATTGCTTATCCATACGTTATCGAGGGAACTGAATCTGCACAACTAGCAGATGATCAAGGAGGAAATCAAAAGGACAAGAATGCCACAAGCTCTGCTAAACTAACAAGTCTTGAACCAGGAATCATTACTCTTTTTGGATCTAACATTTCTTTAGACAACGCTACCTATCACCTTGATTACATAAGAGAACTATTTCGTGATAAGCCCATTGCTCCTTTAATTGCGGTAGATCATGAGGGTGGGTCGGTTCAAAGATTGTCTGGAGAAGGATTTACTCATCTGCCATCATGGAAAGAGGCGTGTAATGCGGATCAATATGATTTAAAACAGTTGCTATTATCCTCAGCGAAAGAGTTAGGAGATTTGGGAATTAACATTGTTTTTGCTCCAGTATTAGATTTAGATAGCAAAGTATTGGACAACAGAAGTTGTTCAAACTATGACTCATTGTTAATTACTTCGATTGAACATATCCAAGCATTTGGAAATCAGCAAATACTTCCGGTAGTGAAACATTTCCCAGGATTAGGAAATACAAAAAATGATTTACATTTTTATTCTGACACAGTTGAGGTAGGAGTAGATGACACCTTAATTTTTTCAAAAGTATTGGATATTTTTCCAAATATTGGGGTGATGAGTTCTCATGTAAAAATTAAGGATAAACTAGAGGGTAAGCCTTGCTCCATGAGTGAAGAGTGTTTATCTGTTTTTAATCAAGAAATGCCACTGGTTTTGGTGTTTACAGATGCATTGGAGATGAAATCTTTAGATAGTTTTTCAGTAGAGAATGCAAAAGAGTTTGATTATAGAACAATTGATAATTCTGAAGATGGTTTACCAGGCAAGGCTCAGTTAACTCAAGAGGCGAAACTGGCAGTTCTTTCTTATCAGGCGGTGATGGCAGGCAATAATGTCTTGGTGTTTGGAGCGGGTGTTGGAGCTGATCAACTACTAACTATTGTTGATGAGCTTTCAGCTCACTATGAACAAAATGAGCAGTTTGCGAAAAAAGTTGATAATAGTCTTTTAAAAATATTAGCAGTTAAACAGATCAAGCATGATTAAAAAAATAATCAATAATAAGCTATTAATTTCAGCGATATACTGCCTACCCTTTTTACTGGCAATAGATTCTTGGCAGAGGATTGTCTTTTTTATTATTGGTGTATTTTTAGGAATAGCAACGTTATTATTTGATGAGAGTTTTTTCTCAAAATATTACAATGATAAGTTTTCAGATGATAACTCCTCAAGTAGGGATTTAGCAACAAGATCAACCATTTTTATTTTGTTGTTAGTCCCTTTATCTTTTTTTGTTATTACTTCTACCAGCGGAACTTTAGGAAAAGGGTTTGTTTTGGGCTTAATACTTGGAATAGTTCAGGAAATGTGGTTGTTAAAAAAAAATGAAAATTTATTTCAATCAAGATTTTTATCTCAACTGAAAAAAAACTTAAACAGCTCTCAGCATGAGCTGTTAGTCTTGATTGCAACAGGATATTTTTTATTAATAAGCGTTTGGTCAGCTTTATTGAAATGAAAACAATAGAAAAAATTTTAAAAGTAGCTTTTTTTGTAATCGTTTTTGGCTTGGTATTATTTCTAATCACAGAAAAAAGTTTTTATGGGAATAAAAGTTTTTATGAGAAAATAGTTATTGAGGATCTTGCTGAAGTTAGAGATGGATCGCAACTGGTCATGACCCTAGGTGAGAAGAACTACACTTTTGAAATAGCTAATACTGCACCAAGCCGAATTTTGGGGTTAAGTGGGAGGGAAGAGATCGGATGTGATGGTCTTCTTTTTGTTTTTGAAAAAAAAGATCTTCACACAATCTGGATGAAAGAAATGAAGTTCAATCTTGATTTAATTTGGATAGAAGATGAAAAAGTGGTAGATATCACATATGGACTACCGGCGCCAGCAGAAGGAGTAAGGCTAGAGCAGTTGCCAAACTTTTCCCCATCTGTTCCTGCCAATATTTTAGTTGAGGTTAACGAGGGGTTTGTTGAGAAAAATGAGATAAAAATTGGAGATCAGCTAAAAATTCTGGATACTATTTATTAACGGAGGCTAATCCTTAGTGAAAAATTTAGATATATACTTTATTCTCAAGCAAATTCCTAGTAAGATAGAATGATATTGTACCAGTCTTTAAATTTCAGTCTTGGTTTTTAAATATGCCCGCCCAACTCACACCATCACAACTTTTGAGCAGATACAAAACGAAGCCTGTTGTGGGATTTTCTAATAATGCTACCAATCAAAAAATTGAGCCTCAATTTGAGCAGGTTGAAAATGTTGGACTACAGCAACAAGGAAGCGCAGATCAAGGTCAGGTCCCTCAGTTAGAAGCACTTGATTTATTAGAACAAATTATTGATGAGGTAGAGCAAGAAAGACAACCAGCGATTGTCCAGAGTAACGATCAGATTTTTTCAGATCAATCACCACTTGTGAAACCTGGAGTTGATCTTCCAACCCTAGATCAATCTCCTGTTTCCTCGACAAGAAAAGAAATTGAGGGAGCATCACAACAATCAATAGAGCAAGGAGCAAATGTTCAAGTAGTTGAGGTTGAAAAAAGTCCTGAGTTGTCACTAGAAGTAGAAAAGTATCTTCAAGAGGTTCATGATGATAAGGATCAGGCTCCAAAAGAGATTGCGATTGCTGACGAGATTGCTAACTTACCCACTCAAAATCAGTTTGTATCTGAGCCAGTGATAGTGGTTCCAATCACTCCAGAAATTGAAAAAAGAGGCAAGAGGAAAAGTCCCAAATTTAGCATTCGTTGGTTGGTAGAATGGAGCCAAAAGATCATTAAAATGTTTGCAGGAAAAGTAGTATATCTAGAACCAGCGTCAAAAGAATAAAAAATCACTATTATGGATTCAATTAATCAACTAGTTAGTCAGCTCTTTGCAATTTTTGCGAGTGTATTGCTATTTATCTTAGTTCTAGCTTTGATAGGAGTGTTTGTTTACATGTTTGCTCAATGGTTAAAGCACTTAAAAAGAGAAGAGTATGCCATTAATTTTGTGACTCTTTTAGTTAAACTCCCCAAAGATAATGAGATCAAGATTGATGCAGCTGAGCAGATGTTTGCTGGATTATATTCGCTTCATAAAACTGGCTTTTTTTCATTTATTAAAAGGCAAGAAACTATTGCATTTGAGATTGTTTCTCTTCAAGAAGAGCTGGGTTTTTATGTAAGCTGTTCAAAAAAAATTCAAGATATTGTTGAAAAGCAAATTAATGGTGCTTATCCACAAGCGGTGATTAAAGAGGTTGATGAGGTTAATGTCTTTAATGAAGAAGGAAAAGTTGCCTTTGGGGCTATTAAGCTTGAAAAACCAACCTATTATCCTATTCAAACTTACAAAGATTTGCCTACAGATGGACTATCCTTGATCACTTCAGCTTTATCTAAGATGCAGACTGGTGAAGGAGGAGTTTTACAAATACTGATTCAACCTGTTGGAGGAAGATGGCAAAAGAAGGGTAGTTCATACATGAGTAAGCAAAAAAAGAAGGAAGCAGATCCAGAAAAGGCTTCTTATACTCATGATCCCAAAGAGATGGAAGCAATCAGCGAAAAAATCTCAAGGCCAGGCTTCCGAACCTCAATAAGAGTGGTGGTTTCTGCTAGAAATGAAGAGTTAGCACGACTTCATGTTGATAATGTCAGTGGAGCATTTTCTCAATTTGTGTCGGCGAATAACTCATTTAAAAATGTCCGCATTTTTCTTAAGCATCTGTTTATGATCGATTTTATTTATCGATACATGCCTCTTTTTAATAAGGGCACTAGTGTTTTTAATACATCGGAGTTGGCAACTATTTTTCATTTCCCCAACAAAACGGTTGAGACTCATCATATTAAATGGTTGACTGCCAAAAACGCTCCAGCCCCTCATGAAATACCTCAGTCAGGACTGTATATCGGGGAGTCTCATTATCGTGGCGAAACTAGAAAAGTATATATGAGTCTCAAGGATCGTAGACGACATATGTATATTGTTGGAAAAACTGGTACAGGAAAATCAGAGTTTCTCAAACAGATGATTTTACAGGATATCGAGGCGGGACATGGTGTTGCAGCCATTGATCCTCATGGAGAGTTTGTTGAGGATGTGATGCAACTTATGCCAGCAGAGCGAGCAGAGGATGTAATTTACTTTAATCCTTCTGATAAAGAGCGTCCGATGGGTTTAAACATTATGGAGGCTTATAACGAAGATCAGCGACATTTTGTGGTTGGTTCAATAATTTCTTTGATGTATAAGCTGTACGATCCTCATCGCACCGGTATTATTGGACCTCGTTTTGAACATGCTATTCGAAATGCAATGTTGTCGGTGATGAGCAGAGAGAACTCAACATTTATTGAAGTGGTTCGTATTCTGACCGATGAAAACTTTGTAAAGGAAATGCTGCCCTACATCACCGATCCAGTGGTAAAAAGATATTGGACGGATCAAATTGCGCAAACTAGCGATTTTCACAAATCTGAAGTTTTGGATTATATTGTGTCAAAATTTGGTCGATTTGTGACAAACAAGGTTATGCGTAATATTATTGGTCAAACACAAAGTGCCTTTGATTTTAGAAAAGCTATGGATGAAAAAAAGATTTTGCTTTGTAATCTTTCAAAAGGTGTTTTGGGAGAAGAAGACGCCAAATTTTTGGGACTAATTTTAGTACCAAAGATCTTAACAGCAGCAATGAGTAGAGCCGATGTTCCTCAGGAACAACGTCATGACTTCTTTTTATATGTTGATGAGTTCCAGAACTATGCTACCGAAGATTTTGCCGTAATTTTGTCTGAGGCAAGAAAATACAAGCTAAATTTGATAGTGGCCAATCAGTATGTTGGTCAAATTGAAGAAGATGTAAAAAATGCGGTTTTTGGTAACGTTGGTACTATGGTTTCATTCAGAGTCGGTGTGACCGATGCTAACTTTTTACAGCATGAATTTGTGCCTACTTTCAATGAAGCAGACCTAACAAACATCGAAAAATATCATGTTTACATGAAAACGATTGTAAACAACGAGCCGGTGCCGCCTTTTAGCGTATCCCTTGAAAAGGATATGGACAAGATTGAGGCACAAATGAATCCAAAATTAGCTGAGATGATTAAGGAGTTATCTAGACTTAAATACGGAAAAGATAGAGCGCTTATTGAACAAGAGATGCAAATTAGAGCAAAGCTTTAAAGGAGACTAATTATTTTTGACATTGATAGATAGCTATGTCTGAAAATAACTCAATTTGCTGACCATCAACTATAGTCAATCGTTGACAGTATTCCTCAAATATTTCTGAATCAAAATATCCTTCATAACCAGAATCGAGTTTGGCATTAATTGGTAAATTTGTTACTTTGGTTAATAAATAAATGCCATCTTCAACGGCTTTTAGTGAGACCTGTTTCTTATCTACTGCTCCGGAGCCATATATCTGAGCATTGGTATCATAGTAGTTGCCAAACAATGATCTATTGGTCATTAAGGCAATGAGCGGAGCAACCTCGTGAGATCCATATAAAGAATATTTTTCATCTAGATTTATTATGAATTGTGTAACCTCATTTACTTGAGTAAATCTTCCTTGCAGCTTAGTGTTTTGATGATAAAAGAGCAGGGCTGGAAGATGAACAAGAGAGATTAATATAATTATGCTAAGGGAAGTTTTATATCCCAAGTTATCTTGTAACCATTTTGCTCTAACTTTATTTAAAAAATCGATAAGACCAATGGTCAACCAAGGCGTTAAGACCCCTAAATACACATAATATAAATCATTAAACACTAAATAAAAACCAAACCAAGAAAAAAGTAGCAACAGGATTTGCCAATTTTTTTTCCAAATTAAACCAATTGTTCCTGGAATGATAAGCGGAAAATCCTTAATAATAAAGAAATAATATACATTAAACTTTGGAATTCCAGATGGTCGACTTAGTTGGTGAATAATAATTTGATTGATAACTTGCATGGGAGCAATTAATAAGAAAGGGAACATTGCTACTAAGCCAGTGAGGCAATATGCAAATAATGTCTTAAATGAATCACTATATTTTTTTTTGATGAGAAGCCAAATAAAGAAAGCGAGAAATCAAGGTACCGCATAAAGTTTGATTAGAGTTGCTAGCCCCCAAAAAACTCCAGAAATTATTGGTTTTTTTTCAAATAACAAAGCCAAATTAATTAAAAGTAATACAAGATGTAATCCTGTGACATAATCACTGGTAGAAATTATCAAGAATGAAAATAGATAAATCGCAGGAGCAAAAAAAGAAAAGCTAAGCTTTTTCCTTTTTAAATATAAATATAAAAGCACGCTACTGAGGGCATCGAGTATTGGTGGAAAAATAGAGAACAAGAGGATGTTGTCTCCAATAATTTTTTTGGTTAGGGCTAATAAATATACTAATAAAGGAGGATCTGCTAGCAAAAAGTCACGATATGGTATTTCTCCATCCAAAAGAGCTTTTGCCATATAAAAATATGCGTTTTGATCTCCAAAGCGGTATTCAAGTGAAGACAGCTTATAAATCAGAAATATAAGAATTGAAGCAAAAACAAAGATTTTTTTTAATAAGTTAGAAGATGGAATTTTTTGTAAATACGATAAATTAATTTTCATTATCTAGATTGTGATTATGTTGACATTATAAATTAATTCTCTAACAACAAAGAGGTGATAATTCTTTTGCTAGTTCTCTTATTAATATTCAATCTAAGCTGGTATAACGTTTTAAAGAAAAGTGATATGATTTGATAGCTTCAATCATTAAACATTCGATAGTAAATGCAACATAGAGAAAGAGCTAAAAGAGCAGATGAAAATTTGGAAAATGGGTTGGGGTTAATTCCTGGATTATATCAACTTCTTTCATCAAGATTAAAAGTGTTTGCAGAGGGCATTAGGCCAAAAATTCTTGCTTTTTTAACAAAAGGAGACCTAATTTTGTCTTGCGGTTTGGGAAATACACCTTTAGCCCAAGAGATTGCTCAACATTATCAAGAAATGTACGGCTTAAGGGGTGAGTTGTGTGAAACGATGAAGCCCAAAAACCCCAAAGATAGAACTATTTTTCCAGATAATGAACTTAGACCAACATTTGGTGCTGTTGAATCAAAAACAGGATTAAGAAATAAAGTTGTTTTTATCATCCAGTCATTTACTCCGATCAGAATTTCTGAGGATGGGCAATATGATGAAACGACCGGAATCAATGACAGGATTATGGAACTGTGGCTAATGATTGATGCGGCTAAGTTAGCGGGAGCTAAAGAGATTCATGTAGTTTTGCCTTATGCTCCGTACATGAGATCAGATCGGAAAGATGCCCCAAAATCACCGATTGCGGCTGCGCTATTTATGAAAATTTTAGAGTTTGTTGGAGCCACTAGCATTACAGTTCTTGATGTCCATAACGAGCAGGTTGCTCAGGGAAGCGTCAACATTCCAGTTAATACAATTTATGCAAGTTATGTACTGGTACCAGAGATAAAAGCCAGATTTCAAGATTTGTCCAATACTTATTTTCTGTGTCCAGATGCTGGAGCAATGAAGAGAACGCTGAAGTATGCTCGTATGGTTTTTGGTGAAAAGGAAGGGAAGTCGAGAGTAGTTGATCTCTTAAAAGATAGAGAGCCAGGAAGCGGAGAACTTACCTCTCTTCCTTCTGCAACCTCAGGAATTATTCCAGGATCCAATATTATTATGATTGATGATATGGCTGCAACTTGTGGAACAATGATTCTTCAAGCAGAAGAAGCCAAAGAACAGGGAGCTGGTACGATCACTGTAGTGGTGACTCACGGTTTGTTGGTTGGAGGAGCCTTAGAAAAACTAGAGGCTTGTGATGCAATTGACAAGCTAGTTATTACTGACTCTATCGAACAACCAGAGGCAGTACTAAACTCAAAAAAAATTAAGATTGTGCCTGTTGCCAGATATTTGGCAGAAGTGATTCACTGCGTATATACGGGTGAGGAACAGGGAAAATTCTTTTTATAAGAGGTATTTGCTGAAGCGACTAATGAGTTGCTTCCCAGTCCTCAACGACCTGTTTGCAGTAAAGATACTTGACGTACTCGAGGGTTTTTTCATGGATTGCCTTCTCCTTTTTTTCATCGGTAGCTTGTTCATCAACCACAATTGACTCTCCAAGTATTTGCTGAACATGAGTGGAAGTTTCTTTAGCCCGTTCAGTTAAGACTTGAGTTTGCTCAATGTTTTCTTGATTTAAAAAACCAATTTTGTCAAAGCTAATGTTTTCTAGAGGAGTGCCGTTGAGCCAGCCTTTAGTGCTGGCAAAATACAGACTGCCAACTCCAATAATAATTATCAGGCAGAAGAAAAAAAGTTTGCGAACTAGTTTCATAAAACTAGTATAGCACTTACTCGTAGCGTAGGGCTTCTATTGGAGAGAGGAGGGAGGCGCGGCGCGCGGGCGCCGCGCCAAAAACTAATCCCACAACTGTTGATACGCCAAATGCAAGCAATACCGCTTCAGTCGTAACCTTAGCAGGAAAGAAAGGTTGAATTGCTAAAGATCCGGCATAAGCAATACCCAAACCTATCACTCCCCCCAAAATAGATAAGAAGGCCGCTTCTACCAAAAACTGCCCTAAAATTGTGTTTGGAGTGGCTCCTAGAGCCTTTCTTAAACCGATCTCTTTGGTTCTTTCTGTAACGGAAACCAGCATAATGTTCATGATGCCAATTCCTCCAACCAAAAGTGAGATGGCAGCAATTCCACCAAGAGCGATAGTCAGCATTCCCAAAATATCTTGAATCACCTTGAGTAACTCTGCTTGATCATAGACGGAAAACTCATCCTCTTCGTAACTCTTTTCAAGAGTTTTTTCAATCACTGCTATAGCTTCAGATATTTCTACATCGTCTCTTGCTTTTACTGTTATATCCATAATATCGTTAATATTATAAATTCTAGAAAGTGTTTCATAGGGAATGTAGGTATAGCTATCAAAGGATGGACCACCAAATCCACTGCCTTTCTCTTCAGCCACCCCCACTATCGTAAAGGTGACATTACCCACTCTGATTTTCTTTTGAATTGGATCAACCTCTCCAAATAATTCCTCAGCAATTTTATAACCTAAAACAACCACTCTGTCTCCACTTTCGCTTTCGCTAGCATTAAACCACCTACCTTTATCAAGTTTGGTGATTAACACTTGATTGTAATCAGCATTTGTACCAAGAATGGTTGATTTTTCAGAATTATTCATGAATTTTAAAGTATCTGACTGAACTGAGTAGTAAGCGACTTTAAGAACATGTTCTCTTAATCTAGAGATCTCCTTAACATCTGCCATAGTAAAACTATTACTCATTGCACTTAAACCCTGTTCCTGAAAAGAATTAAAGCCTCCATCTTCAGAAAAAACATTTCCTGGAGAAACAAAAATATTGTTTGAACCCAAATCCTCAAAGGATTGGGTGACGAACGCTTCAAGTCCTTTTCCAAGAGAAATCAGTAACACCACTGAGCTGACACCAATAATGACACCCAGCATTGTTAGTAAACTTCTGACTTT
>CAZQWI010000013.1:0-14258 GCA_964596995.1 uncultured Pseudomonadales bacterium | reverse complement strand
AGTGCAGTTAGAAACTGACTGTTGAATGGCCTTGGTTAAGATTGCTCCCCCACCCTTTCTATTGGTGGCTAACAATACTTCAGTTTGATGGATTACCGCAATTTGGGTGTTTTCTGCTCCAATATGAACTATCAAAGTGATGGGATCATTAACCTCAAAATTCATGGCTCTCATAATTGAAAAAATCTGAGTTTCCATAATTTTTGGTTGAATTCCTAAAGAATAAAAGATATCAACATAAAGCTCTACGATTGCCTTGCGAGTACCCACCAGCAACACCTTCATTGGCTGGTCTTTGGCATTTTTTGGAGGTCGATAGATTACTTGATACTCCAGCGAAAGTTGATTTAAAGGAATTGGAATATGCTGCTCTGCTTGCCAATCAATTGCTGAAGCAAGCTCTGCGTCAGAGAGAGGCGGAAGATAAATCATCTTTGTGGCGACCACTTCTTCAGGGAGACCTAAATATACATCGGTTGTAGGTAACTTGTGATCATGAAAAAGTTGATCTACTTCTTTAAGAATCTTTTCTGCTTGAGATTCGTCTTTTGGATAGGGTAAGCCAGAAGTATTTATCTGTTGGACTATTCTTGAAATGGCAGGTGTTTGTCCAGGTTTAGCTACGATAGCTTTAAGGGAATAGCTACCAATATCGATGGCTGTGGCAGGCATATTTATGGTTGGTGATTAATGATTTTATTAAAAAGATTATTGTTAATTTTTTGTTAAGTTGCTACCGCTAACTAGAGTGTAATCCATAAAACTGTACGATCCAGGCAAAGAACGTTTAACCTCAATTGTTCTTACTATGTCATCATCGGTGTTAAGTGCTGTTGAGGCTACGTCATATTGTGCTAAAGCGATGATGCTTTGATTTGAGCTACTAACAAGAATACCGGTGTCAGCAAAGATGGGCTTTATTCGAAGTAAAAGATCATTATCACTTACTGGAACATCTACGGTGAATTGGTAATCACAAGTTCCGCAAAAATTAGTTACTTCATAAAAGTTGGTGCCTCTGGCTGTTGGACAGGGATCGTAAGCGTAATGCTTAGCATTATTGAGATTGATCACACTGACAATTAATGCAGGAGGATTATGAGTGCTGCAGTTTATTTCTGTTTCAGAATGTTTCCACTGAATCTCGACTGTATCGCCTTCTGTTGGGGTGTTAAGAGATATTTCAACGGTATCACCAGTGAGAACAAACATTTCAAATTGAGAAGAATCGGTTATTGAGTATGACACGTCAGACTCTCCAAACTCAAACTGCCCGCCTTCTCCTAGTTCAGAACCCAGTTGTTCATGCTCTGAAATATCAAACAAAGCATTTTCGACGCCACTTTCAGCAGCATTGAAAACACGAATTGACTCATCTTGAGTAATGGTTGAATCTTGCTGTTGAAGGGTGCGCTGACTTAAGCTAATGGCAACAGTAAATACTACTGCCATCATCAAAAGTATAACCACCCCCACCTGTCCTGATTGAGGGTTGCTGTCTGATGATTTCATCTTACATTCATAATAGTAAAAATTGAGTCAGGTGTGAAGAGGAGAAAATTAATTTTGTTGGCTAGTTGGTCGCAGTGAGCTTTTCAGTATTTTTTTGATCTGTATTAAATTGCTGCTCTAAATTTAGTGGAATCCAGTTTGAGCTATCAATTTCTAGAGACTCAAAAATTTTTTGAGCGGTTTTAATGAGCTTAGCATTGTTCCATGAAGCAAACCTTAGGTTTGAAAAGCCATGCTGGTCATATCCAAAAAGATTACCCGGTCCCCTATTTTTTAAATCAAGCTCCGCAAGTTTTAAGCCATCATTCTCTTTTGAAAAGATAGTTAATCTTTTTGAGATTGTAGGGGAGCTACTTGAGCTAAAAAGTAAACAGAAGGCCTCCTGGCCTTGTCGGCCAACTCTGCCTCTTAACTGGTGGAGACTAGCCAAACCAAAACGATCTGCTCCTTCAATTAGCATAATATTGGCTTGGGGAAGGTCAACTCCAACTTCGATGATGGAGGTTGAAACAAGTATGTCTAGTTGATTAGCAAATAACTTTTTGATGATCTTTTCTTGCTCGGTTGATTTTTGTTGTCCATGTAATAAAGCGATGCTTAGCTTATTTTGCCACCTCTTTTTTAACTCAGCAAAAATTTTCTTAGCAGCAGGAATATCTTCAAAACCTTCTTGTTTGGATGGTTCGATAAAGGGACAGACAATCATCGCTAATTTTTTAGATGAGTTTGAGGATGCGGTTGAATCTGGATTTTCCCCATCAGTATTTGAAAGCTGCTCAAATAGCCAACTGTAAGCATCTGCTTTTTTCTTTTTTGGTATGTACCAACTTTTTACCGTTTTTTTGCCGAATGGCGATTGAGTGATAAGCGATAAATCAAGGTGCGAAAAGATGGTTAGCATATAGCTTCTTGGAATTGGAGTGGCAGACATAGTTAACATATGTGGCTGTTTTTTTGATTCAAGTAAGGTGGCGGTTGCTCTCTGCTCTACCCCGAAACGATGCTGCTCGTCGTAGATAACCAACGCTGGTTTTATTGAGTTTAACTGATTGATGACAGAGTGAGTGCCTATGAATAAAGTTGGTTGTTTTGTTGAGTTTGACTCAGTTTTTTTACTTGTTTTTGATGTGAGGAGTTGAGTTGGCAGATCTGGGAAAAGCTGAGCAAAAGTTTTTTGATGTTGCTTGGCTAAAATTTGAGTAGGAGCGATGAGTGCGCTGTTATATCCAGCTTGGGCTATTTGATAAGCGGCTACTCCAGCCACAACTGTTTTTCCAGTGCCAACATCTCCCACTAGTAACCTGTTCATCGGGTGTGGTTGAGTTAAATCTTTAAGGATTTCTTTTAAAGCCTGCAGTTGATCTGAAGTTAAGGAAAATGGGATGGTGCTAGGGATAGCTTTTTTAATGTTCTCAAGGAGTTTTGAGATTGGCGCTGGCGAAGCCAGCGCCATTTTCTTTTTCCAGTTCTGTTTAAGATTTTTTGAGCGCTGAATTAAAATCAGCAGCTCCTCGATTGCCAACCTCTCTCTGGCCTTTATCACCAACTCTTCTGTCTCTGGGAAATGCAACTGTTTAAGAGAGTCGGTTAGATTTAACAGATTGTGGTTTTGTGCGATTGGATCATCAACTTGGTCTAAATTCTCAACGATTGTTTTTAACCATCTTCTGATATTACCCTGTTTAAGATGAGTCGTTTGAGAGTATCTTGGGACCAAACGGCCGGTGTGAGTGGTGTTGTCACTGATTGCTTCAACTGTGGGTTGAGAAAAATTGTGGTAATCACTAAATTTTCCAGCAAAAAAATACTCTTTTCCAACAACAAGATTTTTTTTGATAAACCGGTTGTTAAACCAGACTGATTTACATCTTCCAGTTTCGTCCTCAATGACTGCAGTCGTAATGGTTAATTTCTTTTTTCCAGTGAATTTATATCGTTCATTTAATGAAATTACTTCTGCTTTGACTGTTTGTGTTTGATTGATTTGTAGTTGATCAACTGTTGTTATCTTTGAGAGATCTTCATAATTTAAAGGGACGAACAACAAAAAATCTAAAACAGTTTTTATTCCAAAATCAGCTAATAAGTTAGCAGTAACCTCTCCAATTCCAGGGATCTTTTGAAGTGAATCGGATAGCGAGTACATCTTGTTGAAGCTTTTTTTATATAACACCCAACATGTAAACTGCTTGGATGATACTTGCGATCAGCATACTACCAATAGCTATTACTGCAAAGGTAGTGGTGATTATCTTGGTTTGTTTTTTAGTCATTGTTCTATCTGAATTTTATAAAAACTTCTTTTGCCAATTTTTAGAATAAGACCATCTTTAATATCAACTGTTTCTTGTGGATCTTGAAGCAGTTTTTCATTAGGCAAGATTTTGACTCCACCTTGCTCACATAGTCTTTTTAACTGAGCGTTACTTTGAGATGGCTCACAGCTACTAAGTAAATCTAATACTCGTATTTGCTGCGAATTAATTTTGATTGCTTGAATATCACTTGGTATTTCGTTTCCCTGAACAGTTTTTTCAAAATGTTCTTGAGCTTTTTCTGCTTCAGTTTCAGAATGAAGGTCGGCGGTGATCGTAAATGCCATCAGTTTTTTGTATCCCATAGGATTTTCTCCTGCCTGAAGTTTTAACTCAATTTCTTTGATTTCATCTAAAGAAAAATTGGTTAAAAGCGTGAGGTATTCGACTATTAGCTCATCATTAACACTCATGAGTTTGCCGTACATCTGTCTTGCGTTTTCAGTGAGGGCAACAAAGTTATTAAAACTTTTGCTCATCTTACGACCGTCAGTTCCATTAATAATGGGAGTGGTTAAGACCCATTTTTCATGGTTGTTGTAAGCCTTTTGAAGGGTTCTGCCCATCATCATGTTGAAAGTTTGATCGGTGCCTCCAAGTTCTAGATCGACATCCATGACTACACTATCGTAACCTTGCAACAATGGATAAATAATCTCGTGACCATGGATTGGTTTGCCTTGCTTTAATCTTTCTTGGAACATGTCGCGTTCAAGCAACTGTTGAACAGTAGTTTTGGCTAACAACTTTACAATGTCTGAGTAGTTGAGTTGATCTAGCCAATCTCCATTGTGTAAAACTTTTATCATTGAAAAATCTAGAATGGTGCTTGCTTGCTCTTTCCAGTTTTCCCAGTTTTTCTCGATTTCTTCATCTGTTAATACCGGTCTGCTTTCATCTCTCCCAGTTGGATCACCAATTTTTACGGTACCATTGCCGATAAGCAAAATTACTTCATGACCTAGTTGGGCAAACTGTTGTAGTTTGCGCAGCACTACTGCATGGCCTAGGTGAAGTAAGGCTCCTGTTGGATCTATGCCTAAATAAAGTTTAATAGAACGCTGATTCATTAACTTGGCTAAAGAGTTTTTGTCTGGCAAGACTTCTGCCACTCCTCTAGTGAGTACTTGTTCTGTTGAAAGATTTTTTTGTTGTGGTTTGTTTGTCATGATACTTAATACTTAAATAATTTTTCTAATCTTAAAGTTCGTACTCAAGATTCTATCACACGACATAAAAGTTGTTATAATAAATGACTGAATTAATTTAGCAAAAAAACTAAAATGGAAATCAACCTTTCGGAATTATTTAGAAAACTATCCTCTCCCTTTATTTGGTTTTTTGATTTATTTCAAAGAATTGCCTTTGGATTAAGTGGCATTTTTTCTGGCAAGGCTCGCTCTCGTCGATCTAGTACTTGGAGAAAGCTGGCGATTGGCAGAAATAAAAATCTCGGTTCAGACAAATCAAAAAATTCTTTGACAGAAGCTCAGAGACAACTGCGAAAAGTTAAAATAATGCGCTTGGCGGCGATTGGTATCTTTGGGATGGTAATTCTTGGTATTATTGGCTTTTTTGCTGCCTTTGCTTACTTCTCAAAAGATCTGCCCCAGCCTGGGCAAATTGTTCGCAGAGATGGTTTTAGCACCAAGATTTATGATCGTAATGGTAACTTGCTTTATGATCTTTTTGGAGATGAAAGAAGAACTCCAACAAGCATTGATCAAATTCCAGAACATTTAAAGAAAGCTACGGTCTCAATTGAGGACAAAGATTTTTATAAGCATTCTGGTTTTGATATGGCTACTGTTTTGAGGATTCCATATAACATCATCTTTAGAAGAAGAGTGGTGGGTGGATCAACTCTAACTCAGCAGTTGGTAAAAAATGTTCTTTTAAGTAATGAGCGAACCGCCACCAGAAAATTCAAGGAGTTGGTTTTAGCGATCCAGATTGAACGTACTTTTACCAAAGACGAGATCTTGGAGATGTATCTTAATGAGGTTCCTTATGGAGGTACTGCTTGGGGAGTTGTGTCGGCTGCTGAGCTTTATTTTAGTAAGGGTGTTGGTGAGCTAAATTTATTGGAGTCGGCTTTTTTGGCTGGTTTGCCTCAGCGTCCAAGTGCCTACTCTCCTTTTAGTGGACAGGTAAATGAGGATGGAACTCCTCTGTGGCAGCTGAGAACTCAGGCAGTTTTAAACAGTATGAAGAGAGAGGGATATATTAATGATGATGAGTTTGATCAGGCAATATCTGATCTTCCTAATCTGCAGTTTGAGCGTTCGAACTTAGAGATTAAGGCTCCTCATTTTGTTTTCTATGTTAAAGAAAAGTTAAGCGAGATGTATGGAGAAGATATGGTGGAAAGAGGTGGCTTGCGAGTTACTACCTCCTTAGATTTAGAGCTTCAAGAAAAAGCTCAGCAGATAGTCAGTGAAGAAGTGGAAGCGATTGAAGATTTACACATCACCAATGGAGCTTCACTGATGATGGATCCACGTACCGGAGAAATATTGGCAATGGTGGGTAGTCGTGATTATTTTAATACCGAGCAAGGAGGACAGTTTAATGTGGTTACAAGTGGATTACGACAACCAGGTTCTTCAATTAAGCCAGTAACCTACTTAGCTCTTCTGCGAAAGGGATATACTCCAGCATCTGTTTTAGTTGATGCTCCAACTGATTTTAGACGTAATCTTAATGAAAAGTCATACACTCCTCGAAACTATACCGGTGGATTTGCCGGTCCTGTTAATGTTAGAAACTCTTTGGGCAACTCTCTTAACGTGCCCGCAGTAAAGGCATTGGCTTTGGTGGGAGTTGAGGATTTTCTAACGCTGGCTCAAGAAATGGGCCTTGAAACATTAGCCCCTACCCAGGAAAATTTAAAACGATTTGGGCTGGCTTTAACTTTGGGTGGTGGTGAAGTCAAGCTGATTGACTTAGTCAGTGCCTACAGCTCTTTTGCTAACGGCGGAACGAAGATCGAGCCTGTCTCGGTTTTACAGGTTGATGATCAAAATGGAAAAACTATCTTTAAGCATCATCCAGTTGCTGGTAAAAAAGTGATGTCTGAGGGAGAGTCGTTCTTGATTAATAATATTTTGTCCGACAATAGTGCAAGAACAGCAGCTTTTGGTGCTAACTCACTTTTAAACACCGGTCGACCGATTGCAGTTAAAACTGGAACTACCAACGATATGATTGACAACTGGACCGTCGGCTGGAGTCAGGAGGTGATTGTTGGTACTTGGGTGGGTAATAATGACAACAGCTCAATGTTGAGAGTTGCTTCTGGTGTGACTGGGGCCTCGCCAATTTGGAGGAAAACGATTTTTGCAGCTCTGGATGCTGGTTACCAAACTCCAGAATTTGCAGTTCCTGATGAAGTTGAGCAGGTCGAGGTAGATGCTTTATCTGGTTATCCCTCACACAGCGATTTTCCAACAAGAATGGAGTATGTTATTCGCGGTACTCTCCCCTCTTTGCCTGATCCAATTCACTACAAAGCAAAAGTCTGTAAAGGAGAAAATAAGCTTGCAACGCAGGCAATGATTGCCGATGGCGATTATGAAGAACGCGAGGTAATTCATCTTGCTGTCGACGATCCTCTGAGTGAAGATGGGGTTAATCGCTGGCAAGAAGGTATTAATCAATGGTTGTCGGAACAAGATGACTCTCGTTATCGTGTGCCAACTGAATACTGCGGAGATCAAGGAGATGTTTCGGTGAAATTTGAAAAACCTAAGGATAAAGAAGAGTTTAAAGATAAGGAGATTGAGATTAGAGTTCGTGCTGGAAGTGATAGAGGCATCGAAAAGATTGTGATAGTGGTTAATGGTGAAAAGCGAGAAACGATTGAAGATGATAAATATGAGGGGAAAATAAAGTTGGGTTCTGGGCAATTTGAGTTGTATGCTCGGGCATATTCTAGAGATGGAAAAGAGGCAAAAAGCAATGTGGTTCGTATTGGCGTTGGTGGCGAACCATGGGAGAAGCCTGAGCCAACTCCAACCAAAGCGCCAACCTCTGCTCCATCGCCGACTCCTAAACCCAAGCCAACGATCATTGAGCCAACAATTATTCCTTCAATTGATCCAATTCCGTCAGGAGAACCACCAGAAGAAGACTAAAAAGGAGTTGCCCAGCTTGAAGAGTATAAAAATAATGATCTAGTACCAGAATTGGAGTGAGAATGGCTGTTGCCAGTACGATAGATTTTCTAACTTCTTTTTTGCATTTTTTTCCGACTATAACCAGAATCATTAATCCAATTGCGCCATTCTCAGCTAAAAACAGCAGTCCAACGTGGTGGGTAGGTTGCAGAAATCTAATGGCTTCTGGTTGGCCATAATTATCAAGATATAGAATCAATTGATTTAGGCCTGATCCCAATAGCCAATTGTCTTTTGTAATTGCTACTGCCACTTGATTGAGAGAGTTTCTTCGGGATATTGAAGGTTCATGGGGATAATACTTGGCAACTTGAAGAATAAGAAGAGGCGAAAATAAAAATATTAACAGAGTTGCCAATGCCAAAAGCTTGTTAAACATCTCTTTAGATGTTTCTTTTTTCAAAAAATGCTCCAAAAAGATTATGCCTCCGCCAACGACAAGGCTTAAATAAGCCGAGAATGATTGAGTTGTGTAAAGAACTATTAAAGCGAATAGCAAACTTATTTCCCAGAAAATTTTATTTTGAATACTGCGCTTATTTAAAAATTTGATCAATAGGATTAAGCAAAAAATTACTAAAGTTCCAGCTAATGTGTTAGGATGAGCCGTGCTTCCATACGATAAAATTTTTTCTTTCCCGTCAAAAAGATGTCTGCTCATTCTAAAGTAAGGTTCAAACCTTGGTTCTCCTATAACTTGATAAGGCAATAAAGAATGCTGATAAATAAACTGGAAGATTGCTAGTAAAAACTGAAGAGTAGCGCTGGAAAAGATAGCCCAACTAAATAACTTTTTTTTGAGAAGCCATCTGTGATTATTTAAGAAAAAAAACAAAAGAATTGATGATACAGCTTGAAATAAAAACCAAACAGAGCTAGCTGGATTTAGGGTAAAAAATTGTCTGACAAAAATTGCAGTAGTTAATACGATTAAAAGTTTGTTAGAAACTAAAAAACTTTTAATCCTTTCTTTATTAAAAAGATTCCGTCGAAAAAACCACAAATTTATCAGATTGAAAATGATAATTTGAGAAGCGTAAATTTTAGGAATTTGATAATCAACCATTAATCCCCGAACATATGAAATTTGAGGTAATAAGCTTAAAAATAAATTTGAAGGAATATAAATAATTAGTAAAAAGAAAAGTATTTGTAGCAGTAGCTGAGTTGATTTTAAATATTTATTCACTTTGATTCTGATTATACCCCGCGAGCTTGCTCTGGGAATAATCAGAATCAGGGGTTTCAAGGGGATAACCCCTTGATGTGACACAGATAAATAAAAATTAACAGTCACAGGGGAGCAGGCTTTGTCCCAAGTGGGACAAAACGCTGAGGGGCAAGCCCCTCAGAAAATGAGCATTCTTCTTTTCCGAATATCAGTTCGCGAATTAATTGATTGGGTAGAACAATTTGCAATAAAAATTTTTTTAGTTTTTTATGAATTAAACTTTTCCTACCAATTTTGCTTGAGTTTCTTTTTCTACCAACTGCACAATTTTTTGTCTAATTGGCGTAACAAGCTCATTACTGAGATTCTCCTCAGGATGTTGATAAGTAATCCTGAAAGAATAGTTCTGCTGATAGTTGTCTATAAGTGCGGCCTCTTTTACTAAAGGGTCTGAGCTTTCGATGATTTCAAGAACTTTTCCTACCTGAGTATCAAGAGGTAAGGAGAAGGTTAAATCCTCAATAATTGGCGACGTGTTCAATAAAGGATGATATGTTGGGTGTTTTTTTGCCAATTCTGTCAAGATTGCTAGGTCTAGTTCTAGTGCGATCTTGTGATCTTCTAAAATCATTACTTTTCCTAAAATATCATTGCCGTCTTTGATTGTAACTGTTCCCTGCTGAACTAATTTGTTGGATTCTTCTATTTCTTTTTGAAGCTCTTGGTTAATTTTCACTTTATTAATATATAGGTGCTCCAGCAATGACTCTAAATCTCCTCTAACTTTTCTATATGATTTGGTAGAGACCATGCCTAAAGTCATTCTCTCTTTTGGTAACTCGCCTTTTTGTGGAAGATACACGGCGGCTAGTTCAAACATTGAAAGTTGGTCTACTTGAGAATTTTGTGAGACTGCCTCATTTATTGACGGAATAAGAGATCTTCTTAAGTATTTATTTTCAGCCAATAAAGGATTCTTTAGTTCTAGATGATCTTCTTGTTCTAAGCCAGACTGTTTAACTAGTTCATCTCCAATTAAAGATACTGAATAAAGTTCTTGCCAGCCAATGTTTGCTAAAAACTGTCTGATCTTCTCCTCTAGCTCAAATCTATTATTCTCTGGATGATTTAATGGCAATGGTCCTTCCATCAGTTTGCTGGGGATGTTTTGATATCCATAAATTCTGGCTATCTCTTCGATAATATCCACCTCAATTAATAAATCTCTGCGAAAACTTGGAGGAGTAATAATAAATAGCGTTTCTTGATTCTTTTTTGTTTTGATATTAAGTTTGACCTCGCAGCCAAGCTCCTGCAAAATTTGAGTTATCTGGTCAATCTCTATCTCAAAACCTAAGTAGCTTACGAGTTTTTTATAATTCAGTTTAATTGGTTTAAGAGCTGGTGGTTCGGCAAATTGATCGTAAATTTTGCTAGCAACCTTAGCATTGGTTACTTCTTGATATAAACCGATAGCTCTAAGAAGTGTTTTTTTACCAAGATAAGGATCTAGTTCTTTTTCATTTAACTGAGCGGCGATAGTGCGAATAGCGTGAGCCATTGATGCATATCTCACTTTATTATTGTCAAGGTCCTCAAGCCAGAGTAATACTCTTTTGGTGTTCTTATCAACGCTGCTGTTGGCAGTTCCGATAATTGCTGGTAGATCAATAATTGTGCCGACACTGTTGGTGAAAATGATCTCCCCTCCGACTGTTTCTCTAGATTCTCCATCAAGAGTAACAAATGACTGATTAGCTCTAGCTTCTTCAACATTGATCACTCCTCCAAGTTCCATGATCTTGTCATAATCAAAAGCATGGCAGGGATGACCAAGGTCATGAGTAACATAATTGGTGATATCTATAATGCTGCCGTGAGTTTGGAAACCGGCTTGTTCAAGGCGTTCAGCCATCCATTTTGGGGTTGTTTTATTCTTTACCTTATCCAAGACAACACACATGATTCTTTGGCAATGAGCTTGGTTATTGTTAATTTTTGGTAAAGCAAGTTCATCGGTTTCGAGCTTAATATCATCATTTAGCTTTAGTTCTTTCAACTCTGATGGAAGGTTGTATCTTGAAAGAATTACGGCTGCCTCTCTGGCTACTCCTCTGACACTTAATGAGTCAGGTCGATTGGTGGTAATCTCGATGTCATAAGTATCGTCTCCCTTAATTTCTTGGATATTTTCAACGCTTGGTCCAGAGAGCGAGAGATATTCTTGTATTTGAGTGGGCTTGGCTTTAGTTTTTAAGTGTTCTAAAAGCCATTTATGTGGAATAAGGATGTTCATGCTGTTTTTATGTAAGAATTAAAGTTAGTTATTTTCAGATTAAAATTGTTGTAAGAAATTTAGTTTAGAGCTATATAACAAACGAATATCATCAATATTGAGACCCTCTCTGAGTGTATAAGTTCTCTCAATTCCCCAGCCAAAAGCAAAACCGGTATATTCTTCTGGATCAATACCGCCAGCCTTTAACACATTTGGATGAACCATCCCAGCTCCCCCAACTTCGTGCCATCCCGATTTACAGAATCTGCACTTTGTTTTTTCTTTGGAGTGTTCATCGATCAGATAGCCAGAACCACCGCAAATATGACAGCTAAAGTCAACTTCAAAAGATGGTTCGGTGAATTTAAAGTGGAATGGTCTGATGCGACTTTTTGCATCTGGACCATAAAACTCACGCGCAAAGTAATCGATAGTTCCTTTAAGGTGTTGAATGTTAATATCTTTGTCGATTACCAAGCCTTCAAACTGGTGAAACATCTGAGTATGAGTAACATCTTGTTGTCTTCGGTAGCAACGGGCGATATTAATCATTCTAATTGGTGGTTTTCCGACTCTCTCCATTTCTCTGACCTGCCCATTTGAGGTGTGGGGAGTTAAAACAACTTTTCCTTTTTTTGGATGAGCTGGCTGATTTACAAAGAATGTTTCCCATTCGTCTCTTGCCGGATGATCGGTTGGCATGTTCAAACTACCAAAGGTATACCAATCCCAGTCAACTTCGGGATAACGAACTCGAATAAAGCCAATTCTTTCAAAAATATTGGTAATTTCAGAGATAGCTTGAGAGATTGGATGGGTATGGCCGACAGCTGGTTTTTTACCAGGAACTGTTAAATCAATCTTTGCCTGTTTTGCTAAAGGATCGGATAGATCGTCTGATAAACTTTCTATGTAATCTACTAGATCAGTTTTTAAATGATTAATTACCTTCCCAGCCATTGGCTTTTCATCAACGCCGATAGATGACATTTTTTTTGATAAAACGGTAAACAACCCCTTTTTCCCTAAATATTTTCTTTCCAACTCCTCTTGATTGAGTGTTTCTTGTCTGATTTGTTTTTTGATATTATCCGCATCATCTAGAAGTGCTTGCAATTTCGATGAATGAGTTTGAGTTGATTTTGTTTTCATGCGTGTTGGTTATTGGTTTGTTAATTTTATCACTAAAAGATGTTTTTGTTTTCTGCGTCGAGTTGTGATTAACTGCCAAAGTTTATATAAAAAAAACCCCGGCTTGGCGGGGTTGATATTTTTTTTGTTAAAACCAACCTACCGCCTATCTTTGCAGTTAAAAAAGAAAAAGATAGTAAATTGATTATAAAAAAACATTTCTTACTTTGTTACTTGATTAACAACTTCCTTGAATGCATCAATATCGTTAACTACTAAATCAGCTAACATTTTTCTATTAAGCTCTACCTTCTTATCATCTAGGGCTTTAATAAAACGTGAGTAATTTACGGATGATTCAATAGCTGTTAGGCCTGAATTGATACGAATTATCCATAATTTTCTCATGTCTCTTTTTCGAAGCTTTCGACCGGCATAAGCATACTGACCGGCATGTAAAACTGCCTCATGAGCTCGTTTAAAAAGACGATTGTTTGTACCTGTAAAACCTTTAGCTAAGCTAAGAAGTTTGTTATGTTTTCTTTTGCGTACGGTACTAGTTTTTGATCTTGACATATGTGCCTTTCAATTATGTGCTTTATTTAAGCAATTCCCAACATTTTTTTAATTTTTTTTGCGTATTTTCCAGTTACTTCTTTATAGTTGCGATAGTTTCTAATCGCTTTTTTGCTTTTTACCCTTCGATGATGTCTAGAATTTTGGATTCTTCTTAAAATTTTGCCAGTTGCTGTTATTTTAAAGCGTTTTTTTACACCTTTTCTAGTTTTTTGTTTGATTTTTTGCATTGTTCTCTTTCCTTGTTACTACGGATTAAACTGGTGTGATTTGAGCAATTAATTTTCTACCGTTAATTTTTGGTTCCATCTCAACTTTTGCAAGTTCTGATTCTACCACTTCGTTAATTACTTGACTAAATAACTCATAGGCAAACTCTTTTTTGACAATCTGCCTACCTTTAAACTGTAAACTTAATCTAACTTTATGGCCTTCTTCAAGAAACTCTCTAACTCTTTTTTTTCTAATTTCAATATCGCCCTCTCCCATAAACATGGTGAAGCGAAGTTCTTTTATGTCTTGAGCCCGATTCTTTTTTCTAGCTTTAGCCTCTTTTCTTTGTTGCTGATACTTAAATTTTGAAAGTTCAATAATTTTTGCAACTGGCGGATTAGCTTCTTTAGTGACGAGAACAAGATCTTTATGTTCCTCTTGAGCTAACTCTAAAGCTCTTCTTGGTTGCATTACCCCGATCATCTCTCCCTGATCATTTAGCACTCTTATTTCAGGAAATTTTATTTGATGGTTAGCAACGATGTATTCTCTTTTTTGGTTATATCTGGCCACTGATTATTTATTTAATAATTAATAATTTAGAATTGAGCGAGAATTATATCACTTCTGGCATATTTTACCAAAGCGAATAATGAATCTAGATGTTTGCGTGGGCAGTACTGGACTCGAACCAGTGACCTTCACGATGTCAACGTGACACTCTAACCAGCTGAGCTAACTGCCCTTTTACAGACTCTACAGATTTTAATATTCTAGAAAATAAAATCCTAAGGTTCAAGTATACAAGATTTTACCCTCTGGTGCAAAGAATTGTATAGGTCACGGACATTTGAGACTTTTTTGTATCCCAGCATATTGCATGG
>CAZQWI010000012.1:0-14509 GCA_964596995.1 uncultured Pseudomonadales bacterium | reverse complement strand
ACTAAATCTTCAGCATAGAAAGGCCTACCATCATATCGGCGCAAGCTGTCATCCATTTTGATATCGGTGTGCTGTCTAATCCAGTTCTCTGCTTGACCATTAGCATTACCCTCAACCATTACTAGTTTTTTTGCTTGTTTGGCTAATTTAGTAAATGCTTCTACTGGGAAAGGATGTAAACAAGGCAGATGAATGGCATTCATTGTTCCTGGTTTGGCCTGGTGGATTGCCTCTATTAAAACATTAATGGTTGAACCCCAACAAACAAAAGTCACTTCAGCTTTTTTGGGTCCGATTAACTGTGGTTGAGGTATTTCAGTCAAAATTGCTTCCATTTTCTTAGCTCTTTTATCAACCGAGCTAGCAATTACGTCGCCTTCTTCAGTCGCAAAGCCCCAAGGATCATGCTCATATGAGTTAGCCAAATGCAAACCAAATTCTTGACCAGGAATACTTCTTGGCGAAATTCCATTTTTTGTATCTTTATATCTCAAGTAGCTTTCATCTGCGGGTAAATCTGCTTTTCCAGCCATACTCTGGCGCTCATTATGGTTCTGAGCAACCGGAGCCTTCATGGTTTGATGAGACTCTAAAATGAATTTATCTGAAGCAATTATGACTGGAAGCTGATACTTTTCTGCCAAGTACATCGCTAATTTACCAAGATCATAGTGTTCTTGAACTGTTCCTGGAGTCAAAATTACTCTTGGGAAATCACCATGGCCAGCAGTCAAAATGAACTGAATATCTGCCTGAGCTGTCCAGGTAGGAACACCGCTAGCAGGTCCAGTTCTTTGTGCTTCAAGAACAACCAAAGGAGCTTCGGTGGTTCCAGCAAACGATAAGGCTTCAACCATCAAGGCAAAACCTCCACCAGAGCTTCCTGTCATTGCTCTTACACCGGCAATAGAAGCACCAACGGCTTCATTAATTGCTCCAATCTCATCTTCAACCTGCTTAACAACAACTGGTAGTTGATGTTTGTGATCATTTAAAAAGTGAAGTAAACCTGTTGCGGGAGTCATTGGGTAAGCACTGTAAAACTGTAGACCTCCTGCCAAAGCACCCATGCCAATCGCTTCATTACCATTCAATAAAATCATGTCATCTTTTTGCGGAACAACAGTTAATATTGGCTTTAATACTTTTTTAGCTTCTTCATAGCCAAGATCCAATGCTTTGAAGTTTTTCTCAGCCACTTCTTTCTTTCCTTTAAACTCATCTGCGATTACCGCCTTACAAATATCTAAATCAAGTCCTAAAAGATAAGCAGATACACCAATTGAAGTGGTGTTGCTGGCCAAAGTTGTGCCAGTTGCTTCTTTAGCCCAACTCGACAGAGGCATAGGAGTAATCTGTTTACCCCATTTACTCATTGCCTCTTGTGGAACTTTTCCAAAATCGGAGTTAAAAATTATAACTGTGCTTGTGGTAATTTCATCTTGATGAATCTCAAAACTATCCTGGGTGTAAGCAATTAAAATATCGAGATTTTTTGCCTGGCAAGTCGCATTTTCAAAATCAGCGTAGACTTGTCCTGTTTGATGACCACCCCTAATTAATGAAGGGTACTCGAGATAATTAAATGATTGCATTCCATGGCGTTTGGCAATTTTTGCCATAGTTTTTGCAGCTAGCATCACGCCATGCCCTGCTTCACCAGCAATTTTCCAATTAAAAGAAGTCTTGTTTGAAATAGACATATTTTTAGGAGTAGTTAATATATAAAACACTAACTGAACAACCGTAGTGTATAAAGAATTCGACAACTAGTCAAATAGAGTTGTATTATTGTATAGATAAGCTTAAAAACTAATCTCATTTTAATGCCAAAACTAAAAAAATGGAAATTACTATCTACAGAAGATGTGTCCCCCAGTACTTTTTTTCCCATTGAAAAAAGATCCTACTTAAGACCAGATGGAGGTGTGGTTAATGATTTTTTTATCGATAGATTAGCCGATCCTGCTCATATTGTTGCAATAACAAAAGAGGGCAAGGTCGTCATGATTAGAATGTATAAACAAGGAACAGATGAGTTAATGATCCAGTTTCCAGCTGGAAGATTTGAGGCTAAAAAACACAACAACCTTAAAGAAACCGCAAAGTTTGAATTAGAGGAAGAAGCAGGCATCAGCGTTTCTATAAACGATCTTGAGTTTATTGGAAAAATCGCAGAAGGAACAACAAAATCAACCGCGGTTGCTCATGCATTTTTCGTGAAAAATGTAGAGTTCAACTCTCAACAAAAACTTGATGAAAATGAAGAGGTAGAGGTTTTATTGCTATCGCCAATAGAAATTGATAATTATATTCAAGAAGGAAAGATTTGGGATGCAACCGCCATCTCTATTTGGCAGTTGGCAAAACTAAGAGGATTTATTTAAACAATCTTCTTTTACACTTGAATTAATCAGCTTCCTGTAAGTTTAGACAGATAGTATTGAGAGATGAAAAGGCCTTTGCTATTTTTCTATGGTTTGTTTTGTTTTCTTTTTATTTTGCCCTTATCTTATCATTTGCAAGCAAAAATCTTAATTAATGAAGTATTGCCATATCCTGAAGACGGAAATGAAGCGATAGAACTTATCTTCATTCCAGACGTTCCTCAAGAAACCGAGCTAAACTTAAAAAACTGGAGCATTTGGGACGAACTTACTTCACCCTCGTGTCTGTATACTTTTGAGGAAGAAATCATTAAAACTGGAGATTTTTTAGTGAAAACCTTCAATAATAAGCTCAATAATTCTGGAGATAGTATTATCATTAAAAATCCAAGTGGTGAAATTACAGATAAATTTTCCTATACCTTTTCAGAGAAAGATTTTAGTTACTCTAGAATTAGTTATGATCAGGATGACTTTATTCTTTCGATACCAACACTTGGAAGTGCTAATATCATTCCCTCTCCAACCTTAATACCAACTCCAACACCAACAGACAACGACACTCAATCAGAAAGCAAGATTGCCAAGGATGATAAAGATCAATCTCATGATAATTTTCGGGAGAATATTACAGATGATTCGACTGAGTCTTTCAAACTGGAAAGCAATCATCTACAAAAGAATCTTGAAGATTTGCACAATCAACAAGAAGATCTAGTTCAAAGAATTCAGCAAATGAACAGCGCTATTAAAAATAATCATAATCACGATTTTCATATAGCCAAGCCTTCCAACACAAACCAGTTCATTACTACTCTCAAGTATGAAGTCAGCATAATTTCAAAGATTGGGGTAGTTGGTGTTATAATCGGGGGACTGTTTTTCTTGATCGCTAGCAAAATAATTTATGAATAAAAGACTTATCAATATTTTTAAGGCTTTTGCCCCAGCAACTCTTTGGGCAATAGTCATCTACATCTTTTCTGCTCAAGAAGTTCTTCCAGGCTTATCTTTATCAATCTCTGATTTTTTATTGAAAAAGACCGCTCACATATTTGTTTTTGCTGTTCTATACCTACTTATGTTAAAAGGCTTTTCAAGCTTGGGTGAGGCTCCCATCAAAGCTTGGAAAAAGACCATGTTTATTTGTTTAATGTATGCTATCATCGATGAACTTCATCAAACCATCGTGCCCGGTAGAACCGGCACAGTTAGGGATGTTGGTTATGATTTTTTAGGTATCAGCTTAGCCTTCATGCAAAAGTTTAGATACATTTAGCATTAATAAAATTAACACTTGACTTGTTATATCAAACTAATACACTATTGGACACAAACTACCAATTAATTATAGAAAGGATAAAGTATGACAAAGTCAGATTTAGTTGACGTGATAGCAAAAAAAGCTTTCCTGACTAAAAAAGCTTCCAAACAAGCTATTGATGCTCTGTTTGATGAAATTTCAAGAGCTTTGGAAAAAGGAGATAAAGTAGTTATTTCCGGTTTTGGAACTTTTTACATCAACAAGGTTGATGATAAAGAAGTAGTACCTTTTGGACAAGATAGCAAGAGACAGGTAGTCAAATCACACAGAGTGGTGAACTTCCATGTTGGCAAACCTCTTAGAAATAAGGTTTGGTAAATACCGCTTGACTGTGTAAAATAAAAACCCGTCTGAAAAGACGGGTTTTTTAATTTTAAGTTTAAATCAACAACTTATCTCTTTGGAGATTGTCTTTGTCTTCTGGCTTTTCCACCCTTACCTGGCTTTCTAGTTTCTTTCATACGAGCATCTCTTGTCAACAGACCAGATTGTTTTAAAAACACCTTAAATTCAGGGTTAAACTTCTCTAGAGCCCTAGATAAACCATGAATGACTGCTTCCAACTGAGACGCCTTACCAGAACCGATCACCTTGGCCGTAACCGAGAATTCACCAACTGTTTTTGTAAGTTCAAAAGGCTCCATATAACGCTTCTGAGCCATGGGAATGTCAGCAAAGTACTCTGAAACCAGAGTATCGTTAACAATATAATCACCGCTTGATTTGTAAATTCTTACTCTAGCAGTAGATACTTTTCTTCTTCCTATTCCTTCAACAAACTCACCTTCTGGGTAACTAAGATTTTTTGCAGGACTAGTCTTAGCTGTTTTTAAGACTTTTTTATCTGATCTTTTAGCTTTTCTAACGATGTTGGTAATCTGTTTCTTGTGTTTCATAAAAGTATCTTAGGTTATTTTAGTTCATTCTGATATGGATGCTGATCTAATGGAAAAACTTTTAGCCTTGCCATTCTGTCTTTTTGTAGTCTGTTTTTTGGCAGCATGTTTCGAACTGCTTTTTGGATCACTTTCTCTGGATATCTTTTTAATAACTCTCTAAAAGTGATTTCCTTCAAGCCTCCTGGAAAACCTGTGTGCCATCGATAAATTTTTTTATCTTCTTTATTTCTTGTAACCTCAACCTTTGAAGCGTTAATGATTACAACGTAATCTCCTCCATCGACGTGGGGAGTAAATGTTGTTTTTTCTTTACCAGTTAAAAGTTTTGCTATCTGTGTCGCAGCTCTTCCAAGAACCTTACCCTCCAAATCTACTAAGTGCCATTTTCTTGACACATCTTCTTTACGCTGCATGAATGTTGAGTTATTTTTCATTTTTATTATCCTTAGCTTTCTGCTCTGATTTATTGAAACTATTCAAATTTGCGGGCTTATTGACCAAAGAAAGTTTGCTCATTAAAGCGCTATCTCCTCTTCGAGTTCCGGTAGTCTCAATAGTGGTAAATCCTGATTTTCTATCACCAACGGCTGGCACTATTACTTCTATGATCGTATTAACCACGTCTCTTTTTCCAAAAAACTCATGTAGCTTTCTCTTTGAAGCTAAGCTGTTTTCTTGAGCAGTTGCGATTAACTTATCTGCCCAACGTTTAACTTCTTTAGCCTTAGCCTGTGTTGTTTCAAGCTCACCGTGTTCAAATAGATTTCTAACTAAGTTAGCCAACATTGCTTTACGATGTTTAGTTGAACGATTAAAAATACTTGTTTTTACTCTATGTCTCATGTTATTCCTTAAGATCGGTTAGTTAGTGAGAGTCACTCCTTTTTTTTCAAGAGCTTTTTCTACAATGCCAGCACTTTTTTCACCAATGTTTTTGACTTTTTCAATCGTTCCTTTGGTTGATTGAGATAAATCACCGACAGTTTTAAATCCACCTTTTCTCAAAGCATTGGCAATTCTTGTAGGAAGATCTAATTCTTCTACAGTTAATCTCAAAACCTCCGCCTCTTCTGGAGAAATATCTTCAACTGGCTCTTCTTCTGGAGTTTCCTGAGGGTCAATTATTTGGGTAAACTGTCTTGATAAAATTTTGGCAGCCTGTTCAACAGCTTCTGAAGGAGTGATGGTACCATCAGTTTTAACATCAAGTAACAACTTATCATAATCTGTTCTTCTACCAACACGAGTCGACTCGACTTTATAAGATACAGTTAATACTGGAGAAAAGATTCCATCCACCATTAGCTCGCCAATTTCTTTGTCTCCACCAATTCTTTCACCAGCCTGATAACCCACTCCTGATTCAATTTTCATTTCAACATAAACTTTTGTTTTACCAGTGATAGAGAATAGGTACTGATCAGGATTCACAATTTCATAACCCGCTTCACATTTGATATCAGCAGCTGTTACTTCTCGTGGACCCTCTAATTCGATTTTTGCTATTCCAGATTCATTGTGATCAGCTCTAATTCGAATTAACTTTAAGTTTAATAAAACCTCAACTAAATCTTCTTTAATCCCCTCAACACTTGAAAACTGATGATCTACTCCTTCAATTTTTACTGAAGTAATTGCAGCACCAGGAAGTGAGCTCAATAGAACTCTTCTTAGAGCATTGCCAACAGTATGCCCATATCCATTCTCTAAAGGTTTAAAAGTTAATAATGAGTGATCTGAAGCCTTTTTTTGCTCCTCAACCAAAAAGGTTGGATTCATGAATGAGTAGTTGTTTAAATTTTGTGTCATTTTTTTCTCCTTGTTTCACCTCCTTTTCACCAAAAAAGTGAAAAGAATCCGTTACTTAGGATATTTAATAATTATTATCTACTATAAAATTCTACGATTAGTTGCTCCTCAATCTTTTCAGTTATATTCTCTCTTTGAGGAAGTTTTACAACTTTAGCTATATTGTGTTTTCTATCAAGCCACTCTGGAACTACAAAGCTTTCATCTGTCATTACTTGACTAACTGCAGGAATATTTAAGGAATCTTTTTTAATTTTAATCAGATCTCCCTCTTTAACTGAGTAAGAAGGGATATTCATCTTTTTGTCATTTACCAAAATGTGATTATGGCTAACTAGCTGTCTAGCGGCAGCTCTAGTTGAAGCCCAACCTAATCGATAAACAACATTATCAAGACGACACTCTAAATTGATCAATAAAGCCTGACCAGTACTCATCGAACTACTTTTTGATAGTTCAAACAACTTTCTTAATTGTTTCTCCAAAATTCCATAAATATACTTAACTCTTTGTTTAGCCTGGAGCTGAGTACCATACTCAGAAACTCTTCTGGTTCTTTTGTGTCCATGCTGACCAGGACGAACATTTATTCTCTTGGCTGTTTTAAGAGCATTGGTTTTTAAACCAAGATCTTCACCAATTCTTCTTTGTAATCTCTGTTTTGGTCCAGTATATCTTGCCATATTATTTACTAATCTAAATTATTAATTTCTCTGCTTTCTTGGTCTTGTTCCATTGTGAGGCACTGGAGTCATGTCGGCAATCATGGTGACCTCAACACCCTTACTCCTCAACACTCTCAAGGCTACCTCTCTACCTGGTCCAGGACCTTTAATAAAAACTTCTGCTTGTCTCATACCAACCTCAACAGCTTTTCCCACTGCATTCTCGGCTGCGATGGTAGCTGCATATGATGTTGATTTCC
This sequence comes from uncultured Pseudomonadales bacterium, assembly GCA_964596995.1. GTDB lineage: Bacteria > Patescibacteriota > Microgenomatia > UBA1400 > PJMF01 > DAOLOF01. The sequence continues at coordinate 7,165 of CAZQWI010000012.1, read as the reverse complement.
TAGAACCCTTAAAGCCTGAACTTCCTGTGGAAGACCAAGCAATAACGCCACCATTAGTATCGGTGACACTAACAAGTGTGTTATTAAAAGTTGCGGTAACGTAAATTCGTGCCGTGTTTACAACTTTTGCAGATTTCTTTTTTTTACTACTATATTTTGCCATTGATTATTTCCTTCTAAATATTCTATTATGCTGCAGTCTTTGCAGCCTCTAACTTAGTAGCTACTTCTTTACTTAAAGCGCCGACAGTTTTCTTCTTTCCTTTTCTAGTTCTAGCATTAACTCTAGTTCTCTGACCACGAACAGGAAGACCCATCATATGTCTTATACCTCTATAAGCTCTAATTCTCTTTAAACGGGCAATATTATCATTTATCTGTCTGCGAAGATCTCCCTCAACAATAACGTCCTCAATTACCTTTTGAAGAGCATTAATCTCTTGCCCCTCAAGATCTCTAGCTCTTTTATTTGGATCAATCTTTACTTTTGCTACAATCTTTTTTGCAGTTGAAAGTCCGATCCCATAAATGTAAGTCAATGAATATGGAACTTTCTTTTCTCCTGGAATATCGATACCTGCTACACGTGGCATAGTTTAACCTTGTCTTTGTTTATGTTTAGGATTTTCGCAGATTACTCTGATTATCCCATTTCTTTTAATAATTTTGCACTTTGGGCATCTCTTGCCCACTGATGAACTAACTTTCATGATACTTTTTTTAACCTGATTTAATTATTTTTAAAAATCTTTAACTACTTCTTTTTTTGTCGAGCGATATGTAATTTTACATTTACCTAAATCGTATTTTGAGACATAGGCCTTAACAACATCTCCTGGCATAACTCTAATTCTGTATAGACGCATTCTACCAGATAATGTACCAAGTAATGTTTTGCCAACCAACTCCTTCACCTCACTGTCGGTAACAGTGATCTCAAACATGGTGTTTGGTAAACACTTATCTACCTCACCATAGATATCAAATCTATCTCCACGAGCCTTAGAATCAGAACCGGAATCATCCTGTCTTTTTTCTTTAGCTGCTCTTTTATGTTGTTGTACTTTTCCCATATTTGCTTCCAGACTAAATCTTCGAAACGGAAGCCATGATTATATCAAAACTCCAGGCTTTTTGCAAAAAACAAAAAGTAATCAACTTATATCCTACTTACTCAAGTTACCATTAAAATCTACTTTTTCTAAAATCTCAGCAAAAACTCCTTCTACAGATTGTTCTCCATTGACCTTAACAAGCTGGCCCTTCTTCTCATAAAAATCCAGAACTTCAGCTGTGACCTCATGAAATAATGCTATTCTTTTTCGGATTGCCTGCAAGGTTTCATCTTCTCTATCTTCAACACGACCCGAGATTCTCCACAAAGCCTCTTTATCTGAGACGTCAATTAGTATTACTTTTTCTGTTCCATCGGTAAATGCCTCTGCTTGGCTAACGGTTCTTGGAAAACCATCAATGATAAAACCATTTTCATATTCTGGTTGCTGTAAGTATTCCATTACAATCTCGATTGTTTTTTCATCAGGAACCAATGCTCCCGCATTTAATGTTTCCTTTAACCATCTACTTAAAGCCGATTTTCCCTTGGACATCCCTCTAAAAATATGCCCTGAAGAAAGATAGGGAATTCCTAGCTTCTCTGATAGCAACTGTCCTTGAGTAGATTTTCCAGCACCCTGTATACCTATTAAGACTAATTTCATGATGTTTCGTTAATTTTTATAAACAGACAGTATAATTTAACTCACTTTATCTATTATTTCAAGAGAGGATAGCAATTCAGTTTAAAAGTTAAGAATACTTCTCGTAATCCTGACCAACCAGCTGACTTTCAGCTTGTTTAGCCGTTTCTAAAATAACCGATACAACAATTAAAACACTTGTTCCTCCAATAGCCAAGGACTCCACTCCAGTAACAGCTTGAGCGACAGAAGGAAGCAAAGCAATAAAACCTAAAAAAAGTGCTCCTACAAAAGTTATTCTAATGACCACAAATTCCAAAAACTCTTTTGTCGCTTTTCCTGGTCGAACACCAGGCACAAAAGCACCTGATTTTTTTAGTTCGTCGGATAAATCCTCCGCGTTGAAAAAGATAATAGCGGAGAAGAAGGTGAAAATGAAAACTAACATAAAATATACCAACATATATATTAAAGAGGACTGATCAAACCAAGCCATTAACCATTCTCCAATAGAAACAAATGTTTCATTAGAAAGTGAAATAAAGATTCTCGCTAAAAAAGAAGGAACTAACATTAGCGATAAAGCAAAAATGATCGGCATTACTCCAGCAACGTTCACTCTAATTGGGAGATGAGTCTTTTGACCTCCCAGCACTCTGCCACCACGAATTCTCTTTGCATACTCAACAGTAATTTTCCTAACGGCCTCATTCATAAATACCACTAAAGCAATTAACACAACAAACAAAATTGCAAAGATTATTAATGTTGATATCTGTCCAACTTGAATCAAAAATGAGATTTGAGCCAAGACAGAGGGAAGCTGACTAATAATGCCAGCAAACATAATCATTGAAATTCCATTACCCAAGCCATATTCAGAGATAAGTTCTCCTAGCCACATAGCAACCATTGCTCCAGCTATCAAGGAAGCTATGGCGGCAATCAAAGCAAGTGGACTAGTCTCATACAATAAACTTTGAGATTGAAGGAGAGCTATTACCGAAATACTTTGCACTAAAGCAAGAGGAACAGCAATCATTCGAGTCCATTGGTTAACCTTCATCTGACCACTCTCTCCTTCTTTTTGCAACTCCTTAATTGATGGAATTACCATACCTGCCAACTGCATCACAATTGAGGCTGTAATATAAGGATTAATTCCAACAGCGGCAATAGAAAAACGAATTAAGGTGCCTCCTGAGAAGATATTCAATAAACTCAAAAAATCACTTCCTTCAAAGATAGATTGAATCTTGTTGACATCAGCTACTGAGACAGGAATACTGGCTAAAATCCTAAATGCAAAAATTATTAAAGCGGTAAAAAAGATTTTTTTACGTAAATCTTTATTGGAGAAAATCTTTTGAGTTGTTTCTTTGATTTTGTTTAACACAAGGTGAAAAGATAATTGCTGGCAGTTATAAGATTTTGTTCCTTCACAGTTAGTAAAGAAAGATATTTAACAATAAGAGTTCTTAAAAGAGGATTTGACTAAGCTTCTATCGTTCCACCCATCTTTTCAATCTCGCTTGCTGCACCTTTAGTCACTCCAACACCCCTAACTGTTATTTTTTTCTTAAGCTTACCTTTTTTAATAATCTTTGCTCTTTTAAAAGCCTTATCAATTATTCTATTAGCTTTAAGTGTTTCAAGGCTAATAACATCAAAATCAAACTGGTTAATATGATTAAACGAAATTTCTGCAACTGGCCTAACAACTTTAAAGCGACCCTTACCTCTCAACATAGGTACCCTCTTAACTAAAGGCAAAGAACCACCCTCAAACCAAAGAGGAATTTTGCTTCCTACTCTGGATTTTTGTCCTTTTTGGCCTCTGTTGGTGGTATGTCCACCCTTACCAGAACCATATCCTCTTCCAAGGCGCTTGCTTTTTTTATCAGTGATTTTAATTAAATTATTTAATAAGTTCATGTCGATTTTTACTTAGTTTCTTTTTTTGAAACTGGCTTCTTTTTAACAGTCTTTTTTTCAACTTTCTCAATAGCTTCATCTTTCTTTTTTGCTATCTTTTTCGAATCGGCAACTTTAGTTGCCACTTTTGCAGCAGCCTTTGATTCAGGTTGGACGTTTGGCTCAGCCACTTGTTCTTGTAATTCTTTGTCTTGTTCCACCTTAATTCCCCTAATCTTAATAATTCTGCTGATTTGCTTTAAGGCATTAAAAGTAGCGTGTACACTCGAAGCTTGATTATCGCTACCCAAGATTTTAGCCGAAATATCTTTAATTCCTGCGGCCTCAACAACTGCGCGAACTGGGCCTCCAGCAATAACTCCCGAACCTTTTGAAGCTGGCTTTAATAATACTTTTCCAGCTCCGTGTTCGGCTGTAACTGAAAACGGAATGGTTGTTCGATCAATAGGAACAACAATCATTTTTCTCTTTGCTTGTTTAATACCCTTTTGAATTGCTGAAACAACATCTTTAGCTTTTCCCAAACCAACTCCAACTTTTCCTTTACGATCTCCAACTACCATTAGAGCCGTAAAACTCATTTGATCTCCACCTTTAGTTTTCTTTGAAACTCTAGAAATGGTGATTACTTTCTCTTCAAATTCTGATTGTTGTTGTTCTCTGTAATTAGCCATATTTATCTTTTTTCAATTAAAAATCAATTCCTTCTGACCTTAAGGCCTCAGCTAAAGCCTTAACTCGACCGTGATAACGATATGAACCTCTATCAAAAACAAGTTTCGAAATCTTTTCCTTTTTCATTTTTTTTGCAATTTCTTGCGCCACCTGCTTAGCACGCTCAATTTTGGTTCCTTTAATAGGGCTCTCTTTACTCATATCGCTTGATCCAAGCAAGACTTTTCCTGTCTCATCATTAATCAATTGTGCACTAATATGCTCATTTGATCGATAGACGGACAATCTTGGGCGATCTGTCGTCCCAAAAAGATTCTTCCTGACGGACATTGCTCTTCTAACTGATTTTTTTCGATGTTTTACTTGATTCATTTGCTACCTTGTTATTTCTCTACTGCAGCCTTACCAGGCTTAATCTTGACAACCTCATCTTCATATCTTACTCCTTTTCCTTTATAGGGTTCAGGAGGCTTTGCAGCTCTAATATTAGCTGCCGCTTGACCAACAGCTTGTTTATCAATACCAGTAACAATAATTGTGTCTTCACCCTCAATATCAAAGGTTACTCCTTGGATAGCACTAAACTCTACTGGATGTGAAAAACCTAATGCCAACTCAATACCTTGACCCTTCTTCTTAACCCTGTATCCTGTTCCAACTAGTTTAAGAGTAATCTTATATCCCTGAGTAACTCCAATAATATTGTTATTGACCAAACTTCGAACCAAACCATGATAGGACCTGGCTTGTTTGTTATCACGAGTTCGATCAACTCTGACTTCGTCTCCAGTTACTTCAACTTTTATGCCATCAAAGTTTGGGGAATCCAAGTTACCCTTGGGTCCCGACACCTTGATCTGATCATCGCTGACCTCAATCTTCACTCCAGAAGGAATTTTAATTGGTGTTTTTCCTATTTTTGACATTATTTTAATTACCAAATTTTACAAATTAACTCACCGCCAACGTTTAATTTAGCTGCTTCTTTATCGGTTAAGATTCCCTTATTTGTTGACACAATGGTGATTCCATATCCATTTAAACTGACTGGAATGGAGTCTTTACCAGAGTAAAGTCTTCTTCCTGGTTTTGAGATTCTCTCAATACCAGAGATAGCTGGCAAGTCGTCAACATACTTAAGAACAAGGACTAACTCTTTTTGAGGTGTCTTCTCCTCAACACTCACTTCACTAATATAACCATTTTCCTTAAGCTTATAAGCAATGGCTTCCTTCATTTTTGAATGAGGCATCTTCACTTGCAAGTTTGCACTCAAAAATGCATTCTTGATTCTGATCAACATGTCTCCGATTGGATCTGTAATAAGCATATTTTTATTCTTACTTACTTGACTTAGTAACTCCTGGTAATTCTCCCTTTGAGGCCATCTCTCTAAACTGCAAACGACTCAAGCCAAAATATCTCATAAATCCTCTAGCACGACCGGTTATTTTACAGCGATTTACGCCACGAGTCGAGACCCGATTCTCTTTTCGTTTTCCTTTGCTCAAAAAGTTATCAAAATACTCTTTTCTTTTTTCGCGAAGTTTTTGTGATTTGACAGTCTTAGATATTTTAGCCATAGTTCTTGATTATTATTCTTCTTTAGCAAAAGGCATTCCTAGTAATTCTAGGAGTCTAAATGCTTCTAAATTCTCATTTGTATCGGTAGTAATATTAACCTGCAAGCTTCTAATCGAATCAATTTTGTCGAAATCTAACTCCACAAAAACAATCTGTTCTTCAACACCCAAACTATAATTGCCATTACCATCGAAAGCTGTTCTTGAAACTCCTCTAAAATCTTTAACTCTTGGAAGAGCAATGGAGATCAGCTTATCTAAAAATTGCCACATTCGCTCTCCTCTTAAAGTGACTTTTAATCCCAAGGGGTCTCCTTGACGAAGTGTAAAATTAGCAATTGCTTTTTTAGCGAAAGTTACTACTGGTTTTTGTCCCGAAATGATTGCAAGCTGAGAAGCAACGTTATCAATAACTTTTCTTCTCTCTCTAGCATCTACTGGTTGAGAAATACCAATATTAATTGAAATCTGTTTTAGCTTTGGAGCCGCGAACTTACTCTTGAAATTAAACTCCTTCTGCAAAACAGGCAGAACTTCTTGCTGGTATTTTTGCTTTAATCGATTCATTTTTTCTTAGCAGTTTTAGTTTTTGATGGTTTCTTTTTAGTTTCAGCCTTTGAACTCTTCTTTTCTGTTTTTTTACCAACTTCTTTTTTTGTTTCTTTTTTTACCTGCTCAATTACTGTTTTAGTTTTTTTAAAAAATCTGACTTTTTTACCAATGGCATCAGTTTTGTAACCAACTCTATCTGCTTGATCCTTTTCATTTAGTATTGCAATTTTAGCGGTTGACAGAGGTCTTTCTTTTCTAATTCTTTCTCCTGGTCTGTTAAGCATTGGGATTGGCTTAACATTCTTCACATAATAATTTGCACCTTTAACCACAACTTCATTTGCTTTTGCAAAAACAGCAGTAATCTCACTCTTCATACCTTTATCTTTTCCAGCAGTGACTAGTACTTTATCTCCAATTTTAAATTTCATAATACCTCCGGTGCTAAACTAGCAATTTTTGAAAAGCCATTATTTTTCACTTCTCTTGCCACTGGACCAAAAATTCTAGTTCCAACTGGCAATGGTCTGGTTCTTGATTCGATAATCACAGCAGCATTATCATCAAAGCGAATGTACTCACCGCTACTTCTGCGCTTTTCTTTTCTTGTTCTAACAATTACCGCCTGGACTTTTGAGCCACGAGGTAGCTTTGAGTTGGCGTCTGCATCAATTACTGAAGCTGAAACCACGTCACCAACATAACCAAATCTTCTCCTTG
>CAZQWI010000011.1:0-16463 GCA_964596995.1 uncultured Pseudomonadales bacterium | reverse complement strand
ATTTGGGAGACGCTCGTTGAAGATTAAACTACTTTTATTTCTTCTAATTCTTCAACTTTTGTTATCTGCTCAAGTTTTTTATCATCTCTAAACTTCACCAAACGAGGAAAGCGCAGTGCTTTTTTTGCAGTATGAAGAGGAGAGTTGGTTAACTCATCAGCAGCAATCTCGACAACTATCTCTGGCTGAAGCCAAACGTCAGGCTTTAGCTCTTTGGGTACATCATAAATAGATGGTTTTTCTTGAGTTTGAACAGCATCAGCTCTCTTTTTTAAATCAAGAAACTGATCATCCGATAACCCAGTGCCAATTTTTGCCACCGTTTTTATCTCTCCGCTGTCAGCCAAAACGCCTGCTAAAAATGCTCCTACTCCAAATTTTGTTCTCTTGCCTTTACCTGAATAATAACCCATGACTATGCAGTCAAGTGAGTCGCTTAACTTACCCCTCTCTCCTTCTTGTTCTTTGATTTTCACCCACCTCCAGCCTTTTCTTCCTGCCCGATAGCGAGAGTTAACTCTTTTAATTACCGCTCCTTCCAAACCATCTTCGAGTTGCTGAATATGATACTGGTGAACTTGATTGGCGCTTGAAGTAATAATAAAGTCAGTTATCTGCACAGATTGATTTAGAGAAACAATTTCTGCCAATTTTTTCTTTCTTTCTATGAGAATGTCATCAATTAACGACACCCCATCTAAAAACAATAGATCAAATAAATAAAATCTAATTGGCGTGCTGTCAGATTGCTCCTGCACATCATGCTTCCGTTTGCGAGTTATCGTCTGTTGAAAAGGTAGTAGCACACCAGTTGTTGGATCGTAGCCAATCGCCTCAGCATCAAAGATGCAATTGGTAGCGTTAACTTGTTTTAGTAACTCACTTGTTTCTGGAAACATGTGTGTCACATCTTCAAGACTTCTGGTGAATATTTTTATTGGAGATTGTTTATCAAGTTTGTTGATGTGGATCTGTGCTCGAAGCCCATCATACTTGGGTTCAATTATCACCTCACCCATCTTCTCGATTATTTCATTAGCTGAATTTAGTCTTTGACACAACGCTGGTAGCACCGGCACTCCAGATTCAAGTAAGTAACTTTTTAAAAAAATGTCTCTGTCATTTTTCGAGTTGACCGCTAAATATCCTTGAGCGAGCTTACCAATATCCGCTTTTTTCTGGTAGGCCTCCTCAATTTTGGCACTATTGGTTTTATCACCATAGGCCAACCAAGACAAGGCGTCGATCATGGTCATGGTTGAAAAGCCAAGTCTGATTTTTCCCAAAATTATACGGGAAACAAACTTTGCTGAGGTAGAATTTAGTTTTGACAGCAAACTTGCGGTTTGTTCAACCTTTCTATCCTGAGATCCATCTCCGCCGTCCTTCGCTATAACTTTCAATTCTTGATAAACATCAAGAATTGATTGATTTGATTGTTGTTTGTCATCTTTTAAGAGAGTCTCAATGGTTAACCCCAGATCTCCAATTTTTTTGTAAGCTTGTTCAATCTTTTTAAGATAAAAACTATCATCTTGTTGATCAAAAAGATTTGAGGTTGGTAAACTCTCATCGGGAGTAAGCTTTAGCAATACTTTAGCAAAGGCTCTCATTAAAAGTTTATCACTCATTTGAAACTCAAGAGATTTATAGATAGGCACCAGTCGTCCTTGCATCAAGTAGCAGGCTACCGCTACCTCATCAGGCTCTAGTTCATTAAATAAACTTGCTAACTGAGCAGTCATTTCTAGTCTAGAGCTGGTGTCTTCCAGTTTTTGAAGATGTTGACAAAATTGAGAAAAATTCATAGAGATATCTTATCACCACAATCACTCAAACAGATATTTATTTATCAATCAAAGTGTATGTCACGCCCTTTGTTACACCGTGCTTTTTCACCACACCTTTCTCAATTAAATCCTTTAAGTCTCTAAGAACAGTATCAACCGACACATTTGGTAAAATATCCTGAGCATCAGTTGAGGTAATCTCGCCCTGATCCTGCAATAATTCTAGTAAAATAATTTGTCTTTCAGATAAAGCCACCTGCCTCCCCAACTCTTTCTTAAGTTTCAAATCTTTAGACAGTTTTAAAACCTTCTCTTTTACTTTATCAACTTCAATTGCCAATCCATAGCAAAAGTACTCTAGCCAATAAGTCATCTCAGCACTCTCACTTTGCTGAACTGACTGAAGTGCGCTGTAGTAACTTTCAACATCACTATCAAAATACTCTTCTAACGAAAAAAATCTCTTAAAGTCATAACCTGTTCCATATAGTATTAGTGAGGCTAATGCCCTAGCTGTTCTGCCGTTTCCTTCAATAAAAGGATGAATATAAACCAACTGATAATGAGCTATCGCTGCTCTAAAAATAGGATGAGTTTTTTTTGTTTCTGGAGAGTTAAGCCATTCAAAAAACTCCTCAACCATAAACGGTACCTCCACCGATATCGGGGGTCTAAAAACAATTTTACCCGCACTATCACCAGCACCTTTAACAATCACTTGCTTTCTACGATAGTGACCGATTTGATCTTCAACCAAAAGCCGATCCATTGTAAGTGAGTGGAGATTTTTTAGAGTTTTTTCTGATAATAGATTTGGAGAAAGCGTCGGATCCTGCTCATCGATCCACTTAATCACATTGCGATAGTTGAGTACTTCTTGAATATCTCGCTCGCGCGCAATGATACCAGCTCTTTTTGCCGCCTCTTCAGGATCATCAACCAACTCTAACCTTGAGACCTTTTGAGCTTGATCTTGAGTTAAATCATTGCCCTCAATTTTTGTTCCAAAGTGAATGGTTCTAGCCATAGCATCTTTTTTAAACTTTGCTTCCCACGCAGGCACAAGTGGCGAGTGATCAATTAATGCTTTGGCTGATTCAATAGAGCTGATATATGTCAGCAGATTGTTAGTAAGATTGAAGTATGGCTTATACATTTTTATTTTTTAACTTAAACTAGTCAACAATAAGTTAATGCATTGTAATTGATTTTTGCATTTTTTGCAGGATTAATTTTTATGAAATTCTTATAAAATTTCACCAGTAGACAAAACAGGATTAGCATCATAAATGCTATAATTTAAAAATATGTCAAACATTCACACACCCAACAAAATTGATGAGCTTCCCCTAGCTATCATCAAAAACATCATTACTTTATCAACAAGTGGCTTTGGATTGGTTGTAGCTCTTGCCTGGAATGAATTAATTAAATCAACACTTCAAACATATTTAACTCCACTTTTAGGAGAGGGGGGTGGACTAATTTCATTATTTTTTTATGCCTTAGTAGTTACAACTTTGGCGGTTTTAGTAACAATGGAGTTAGCAAAAGTTCAAAGAAGGCTTGAGAAGGCAGAAGATAATAAACAAGCAAGATCATCCAAACAAAAAAAATAGACAATGTCCACTCTCCTCAATCATGATCAACTGCTCCCTTTTTTAAAGAAAATTAAATTACCCCAAAATAACTCTCGTAAGGGAGATAACGGCAAACTTCTAATTATTGGTGGTTCTCACCTTTTTCATGCTGCCAGCAGATGGAGCCTTGATGTAAGTTCAAAACTAGTTGACATGATTTTTTATGCTTCGGTGCCAGGCAATAATCAACTTATTCAAAAAGCAAAGTCGCAGTTTTGGAACGGAATTGTTATTCAAAGAAACCAAATTGAGGAGTATTTAGGTGAAGCGGATTGCATTTTGATAGGGCCAGGAATGGAAAGATCTGTCACAAAAAGCACCCTTTCTCAAAACATAATCTCTTTGTATCTTGATCATCCCCCAACTGATTACGATTGGAATAATAACACCCAAATAATTGTTAATTACTTACTTGCAAAATATCCTACAAAAAAATGGGTGATTGATGCTGGAGCTCTACAGATGCTTAATCCAGAGCTGTTAACCACTAGCTGTATTATTACCCCACATCACAAAGAGATGGAGATGGTACTAAACAACAGCAAAACAGATACTCAGAAAAATAACTTGTATAAATCAACAATTTTGCTCAAGGGAGAGGTTGATGAGATTATTCACGATCAAGAAAAATTTTATGTTTCTGGAGGAAACCCTGGCATGACAAAGGGTGGAACAGGAGATGTTCTTGCTGGTTTAGTTGCTGGACTATATACAAACAACGAGATTCTTCCATCTGCAGTTGTAGCTAGTTACATCAATAAAAAAGCTGGTGAGTCTTTATATAAAAAATCAGGACCTTTTTTTAATGCGACAGACTTAGTTGAAGAAATCCCTCAGGTTCTTTGGGGTGAGATTAAAGAGATTAATTCTGCAGATTAATTATTTGAGCTGATTCAAACTGCCTTTTAATTTCACTCACCAAATCCTGATCAGCAGTAGTGATAATTATCTGTTCACCATTAACCAGCTCGAGCACTCGCTTTCTATTGGTTTCATCAAGTTCTGACAAAATATCATCAAGCAATAATATTGGCAACGATTCAGACTCTTGTTTTAAGTAAGCTAACTCAGCTTTTTTCAACCACAACACCCCCATTCGTTTCTGCCCCCTTGAACCATAGGCGTCCAGCGACCGATACTCACCATCATTATTATTACTATTATTGAGAATAAACTGAACTTCAAAATCATCTTTATGAGGACCAATTAAGCTAAAACCCGCGGCTATTTCAGTTTCAGTTTTCTCTGCCACTCTTTTTTCAGAGATGATTGAGGGCAAATATTTAAACTGGAAGACTAGAGAAGATTCAACTGCCGCATTGATAAATTCTGCGAACTTTTTGCGCATTTCTTGAACAACCTCACCATGCTTAACCAAACTCATATTCCAATAAGTCAGGGCTGATCTTGACTGAGATCCTTCTCTAATTTGAAACAGTAGTTTGTTTCTCTGTCTGAGAATCTTTTCGTATTGGCTCAAGGAGGCTTGATACTCTTTATTAACTTGAGTCAGAGCTGAGTCAAAATACTCACGCCTTCTTGAGGGAGATCCTTCTATCAGCCTCATGTCTTCGGGTCGAAAGACAACAGCTAATAAATTTCCCACAAAATCTTTTTTTCGTCTTTTGTTGTCATTCACGCAGAAGTGCTGTTTTTGAGTTCGCTTGCCGTTAACCACCCCCCTTGTTAAAAGTATGGCCAACTGCATTTCATCAATTCCTCCCAGCTCATCATCGTGGTTGAGAAATGATTGATCTGGAAAAACCTTAGCTTTAATCTGAGCAATTTCAACCTCAAGCGAAACCATCTCCTCAACCTTGCTTGCTCTAAAACTTTTTCCAGATGCAAGAAGATGAATTGCCTCTATTATTGTACTTTTCCCCCCCGCATTTGGTGCCACAACAACAGTCACTTGGTTATCAAACTCAAAAATTTCTTGAGAAAAAAGTCTAAAGTCTTTTAACAAAAGTTTATGTAAAAACATAGGTAGCTTTATTAGTCATCTAAAGCAGTGCGAAATCTAATCAATAAATAAAAAAGCATGGCTTGCCAGTAAATAATAAAGATCGTTACCCATGTTGATAGAAATGAGAAAGTGGCAGAAATTTCCTGAGTCTGGTTTTTAAAAAAAAGTATAAAAACTGATAAGGTGATTATTTTCCACACAACTGTCAGAAGTCCCAAAATCGCTGTTGGAAGTAATGTTAACCAAACAAATATTTTCTGTTCGACTAGCAGCTGCATGGTTTGATAAGGATGAAGCAACAAGCCTAGAGAAAACCTTCCTAGAGCATATATGAATGATAATAACCAGTTGTTCATGTTCTTTATATCAACTCAATAATAACCGTTGTCAAAAAAGAGAGTATTAATAACGACAACCACGGATAATTAACAGCAACCCAGGCGACCTTATTAAGTTTATTAGGCAAAATCTTTTTCTTTTCTATCTGAGCCTGATGTTTAGCTTCAAGCTGCAGTTTATTAATTAGAGCTGCATCTATTTTTTTTATTGTCATCTTTAATTTTAGCTTGATTTCATTTCACCAACTTGAGCATAAATTTTTTTAAAAGTGTCTTTAGAACGCCACAACTCAGACTCAACCGACTTCAAGGTCTTACCAACCTTTTTAGCTATCTCTGCCACCTTTAATCCATCAACATACTTCATTAAAAGTAATGATTTTTTGTATTTACTCATTTGAGCCAAAACAAGTCTAACTTCTTCATTAACTTGATTACTATCTTGAATAGGCTTTTCGATTAAATGCTTACCCAAAGGAATCACGCTTAAAGCCTTTTTCGCGTATTTTTTTCTGTAGTAATCAGCAATTTCATGCCTGAGAATAGTAATCATCCAAGTCCTTAAACTAGATTCTTCTCTAAACATCTGTATTTGGCGAAGAGAGTTAATCATTGTTTCTTGGACAACATCCTGAGCGTCTTTGTGATTAGATATCTTTTGATAAGCCAAAGAAAGCAAATCGCGCTGATAACAATTGAACCAGGTTGTTACCGCTTTCGAGTCACCTTTTTTGAGCTTGTGTACCAACTCTTTTTCTTGAAAGTTATTCAGTTTCATTGTTTAGATTTACCACAATATTTTTGTTGATACTGTAATTCTATCATTTGCCAGATTTTTTCTATAATCCTAAATCAACCATGAAAAACAAGCCCAAAAACTTATCACTAGTGTTATAATAATCAGCACTAGAGATGTTTAATCAACTTAACCTTTTGATCACCAGACTTTTTACACCTTCTTTCAGATCCCAGAATGGATTAAATTTATCCGACTATTTAAAAGTTCAAGATGATCAAGGTAACTCCTCCACCGTTGCAGAAGTTTATAACAGTCCATCAGTTTTTATTAACCTTATTGTAAGCAACCTATTCGTAGTTGCTGGCTTAATAATCTTTTTTATGATCGTTGGAGCAGGTTTTAGTTATCTCAAAGACTCCGACAAGGGAAAAGACGACGCTAAAAACCTTGCAACTGGAGCAGTAATGGGATTTTTAGTGATGTTTGCTGCTTATTGGATCGTTCAGATTATTAAGTTGATAACTGGAGCAGATATTCCGATTGATGGCCCAGGACCAATATAAAACTGTTGGTATACACACAATAATCATATACAATATGGCTAACATGATCAAAAAACTTACAAATCAAATACTTATAAAAACACGCCTCTTTCTTGGTTTGTTATTGGGGATGTTTTTTCCAATGAGCGTTTCAGCTCAAACCACATCTCCTTTGTTTGGCACCATTGAACCTCCTGTTGGGGTTGAAAAGTATCAATCTCAAATCGGACCAGGAGAAATTGGCATTATTCTGTTTGTTTCAAACGTAATTCGATTGATTACAATTGTGGCAGGAATCTGGACAATGTTGAATTTTATTTTAGCTGGTTGGCTATATATCACTTCTTCAGGAGACGCTGACACTGGATCAAAAGTGTCAACAAAGATGATTAATAGTGTGATGGGATTTGCTATAGTAGCTCTTTCTTATACCATTGCGGCCATTGTTGGACTTCTTGTGTTTGGCGATGCTTCCTATATTATTAATCCACAGCTAACATCAGTTTTAAACTAAATTTAACCCTAAACACTATGCCTACTTTTGAAATATTTAAAAAAATCATTCTCAACTTAACCAAAGCAGCGCCTATCAGCGCACAGTTTAATCGAGGTATTGAGCCACCATCAGATTCCCCCTACCTAGATTTAGTCGGTAGTGGTGGAGATGTTGAACCGCTGCCAGCCTTTGTTTTATTTCTATCAAACTTAATTGGAATAATCACACTAGTGGGTGGCTTATTTTTCATTGTTTATTTTTTTATGGGTGCTTTTAACTGGGTTACTGGGGGAGAAGATTCGGGTAAAGTAGAAAAGGCCAGACAGAAAATGATGCACGGAGTACTTGGCCTCATTGTTTTAGTCATGAGTTACTCACTCATAGGTATTGTTGGCACCATTGTTGGCATTGATTTAATTAATCTAGAAGAAACAATTATGAGGGTTGTTCCCCAATAATTACAGGATTTAAAAATGCATAATACTTTCTCATCTTTGATACTTAAAGGACAAGCTACATTAACCAATCCAATTATTGGTAATTGGGGAGCAGATGCTGAAGAAGCCACTAGTGGAAGTTTATTTTTTTCATTCGCCCTAAGAATGTGGAGAGTTGGCATGTATGCCGGATCTTTAATTGTGTTGGTTTACTTTGTATGGGCTGGGGTGGAGTGGATAACTAGTGGAAACGATACAAAGGGAGTTGAGAGTGCGCAAAAACGACTAACTAATGCAGCCATCGGTCTGGTGTTAATGGTTTGTTCATTCGCTATTATTGCTTATCTTAATGAATTATTATTTGAGGGTGAGTTTGATTTACTCGAGTTCACCATACCTGGATAACCACAATATGCTACCAACATTTTTAGCCGACATTAGCATTAATCTTAGAGACAAGGCTGTTGAGGAAGAACTTCCATTTGCTGTAGAAGCTGCTGAAACTGGTGGAGCTGAAAACATTTTTACTCGCTTCATTGAAAGATTTCTCAGTATTGCTATGTTTTTGGGCGCAGTAATACTTCTTTTCAATTTAGTTTATGGAGGAGTTGAGTGGATTATGGCTGGAGGAGACAGTGGAAAAATCGAGAAGGCAAGAAGCAGGATGACACAATCTGTTGTTGGTATCATCGTTCTTTCGGCATCTGTTGCCATCTTTATGGTTATCAATGATTTCCTCGGAAATCCTCTTGACATCACTCTTTCTTAAAAAGATTAAAAAGGATAATTAGTAAATATCTAGCACGTTTTTTGACTTTTATCGATTATCCTTGCTATAATACTAATACCTGATATAAATTACTAAGAACATTATTTAATAAGGAGATTTTATGAACAAAATTCAAAAAGCATATGCTGGAGTTGGTGCTTCTTTAACTACACTGGCACTTAGCGTTTCGCAGGCAAGCGCCCAAATTGGAACCATTGACGTTCCAAAAAAGGGTTTTGCTACAAGTATTGGAGGACTCATCAACAGTGGTTTAAACCTAGTAATGCTACTAGCCGCTATCTTGGTTTTTGGATACTTAATCTGGGGAGGAATTGAGTGGATTACTTCGGGTGGCGACAAGGGCCAAACAGAAAAAGCAAGAAACAAGATTACTGCTGCAATTGTTGGACTTGTTGTTTTGGCAGCTTCTTATGCAATTTTACAACTTGCTCTTAGCTTCTTGGGTTTCTCAGGTGGTATTCAAGAAGTATTTAACACTGGCATCAGACCAATTAATCAATAAGATTATTTGTATGGTATTTTAGAACCCCCGTTTTATACGGGGGTTTTTATTTATTCTATTAATCTATTAGATGGTTTATAATCTTATTAATGAAAGATTATTATTTTAGAAAGTCCAGCTTGTTTCTTTTTAAAGCAAGGGGTTTATTGAGTTCGGTTTTGGCTCTATCCATCTCACTACTAAATGTTCAAATGGCTCAAGCTCAAACAGCAGATTGGGCAACTCGTGAAGCAGAGCTGGGTGTTGTCTGTTCCGTAAATGGTGTGGCAACAATTCAGGGAATCATGTGTTTGCTAGCCAACGTTATGTCCGTATTTTTAACCCTTATTGGAATCGCTGGATTTGTAATGTTGGTGTTTGGATCAATTAAATGGCTCATTTCTGGAGGCAACTCTCAAACTTTAGAAAGTTCAAAAAAAACCATCACCTATGCTTTTATAGGGTTAATTTTGGCACTCGGATCGGTGCTAATAATTAACATAATCGCAAGATTCACTGGAATCAATGTTATTGAAAGATTTTTTATTCCTTCAAGTGATACTGGAGTAAATAACCTTGATGAATGGGATAATATTTAGTATTTAGTGCCCAAACCTTCTCTCTCTTTGTTGATATTCTTCCAAAGCTTTATCGAGCCAAGCTTCATTAAAATCAGGCATTAACACATCGGTAAAATACAACTCTGAGTAAACACTCTGCCATGGTAAAAATCCAGAAAGTCTTTGCTCTCCTCCAGTTCTAATAATTAAGTCGGGATCAGGCAAAAAGTTTGTGTCTAGGTTTTGAGATATTTTTTCCTCAATTTGATCAACAGTTTTTGTTTTTAGATTTTCTTCTTCCAGCATCTTTTTTACCACTCTCGCCAACTCGTTTCTTCCTCCGTAATTTATTGCTAAAGTAACGGTAATTTTTTTATTGTTTTCACTTGATTTTCTAAGTTTCTCTAATCCTTCCTGAATATCTTCTGGAAACCTCGATGTATCACCAATTGTCATAAATCGAACATTTTTCTTAATCATCGGCTCAAAACCCTTAATAAATAAGGTTCTCATTAAGTTGAGAATTGCATCAACCTCTGTTTGAGACCTGTTCCAATTTTCAGTACTAAAGGCCCACAATGTTAAATATGGAATACCCCTTTTAATACAGTGATCAGTGATCTTTTCAAAACCTTCGGTAGCCACTTTTTCATGGCCTTTAAAAATTTTCAGCTTGTTGTCTCTCGCCCAACGGCGATTACCATCCATAATAATTGCGATGTGGTTAGGAAGAGTGGTGTTTTTTTTCATCTTTTAATTCTTTTATGAATTCGTTAATACTGCTTACAACAAATTGTTCATTAAGGATAATTTTCAGCCAAGGGGCATATTTATCACTATTATCGTCAAGTTGTTGAAGAAGCTCTTCCCAATTCATCATCTTGACTTCACTTACTTCGCTATCATTTAAGACGGGTTCTTCAATAATCTTTCCTACATAAATTTCGTCACGTTCGTTTTCACTATATCCATTATCAAACTGATAAAAATATCTGACTACTCCTATTTTTTTTAGTTGAATATTTTTAAGCATTAGCTCATCCTTTAGTCTTCTTTTTGCACACTCAAGGTGAGTTTCTCCTGGTCTAACATTTCCGCAGGCTGTGTTAGCCCACAATCCCGCAGCAACAATTTTTTGTTCGCTTCTTTTTTGAATTAATAATTGCCCCTTATCATTAAACAAAAAAACACTGATCGCCCTATGCAATGATCCCTTGTTTTTATGAGCTTGGTTTTTATCCATGTGACCAATTACTTGATTATTTTCATCAATTATAATTACCTGGTCTTGACTAGATGTTTCCATAATTTAATTTTTTTAATACCTGCAGTAGTATACCATCCAGAATAAAATCATTCTTTTGAATGAAAACCACTTAAAATTTCGACTAATATATTGCCTGTTAAAAATCAGGCTTGTTTTTTTTGGTCAAAACTCATTAATCATAAAAACTTTATGCCAATCGACATAATCATCGCCCAACCACATGGATTTTGTGGAGACTCTGTGTTCGGAGTTAGTGCCGCAATCAGCAAGGCTATTGAAGCCAGCAAAAAATACCCGGGAAAAACTTTTTTACTTAAAGAAATAGTTCACAATGCTCATGTTGTAAACTGGCTTTTTGAAAAATATGGTTTAAAAACAGTTTCTAGCTTAGAAGAAATACCAGAAAAATCAGCTGTTGTATTTAGAGCCCATGGCTCAGCTCCAGAAACCTATCTTCAGGCAAAACAAAAAAACTTAACGATCATTGATGCTACCTGTCCCCTCGTTATCGGAGCTCAAAGACAAGCTAAAAAACTCGCTAGTAGAGGAAAAAAAATTATCTATCTTGCTAGCGCCAAAGATCATGATGAAGCCATAAGTGTTTACTATCAGGCGCCTGATTCAATAACGCTAACTACGCTCAAAGAAATTCTTGATTTAGAAATTGATGATCCCAGTAACACTATAATTTTGACCCAAACAACTTTATCAACTCTAGAAACAGAAAAACTCTTTTCTCGATTGAAAAAAAGATATCCTACACTTACAATAGTTCCCCATATTTGCCCAGCCACCACCGCTAGACAACAAGCCGTAATTAAGTTGGCAAAAGAGGTTGGCTTTGTAATTATTGTTGGGCACCCAACTAGTTCTAACTCCAATAGATTAAAAGAGGTTGCAACTGATTCAGGAGCGGAAGCTTACATAGTTGATACAGAAAAAGATTTGCAAAAAGAGTGGTTCGCTAATAAAAAGAAAGTTGCTATCAGTTCTGGTGCAAGCACTCCTGATTGGCTGTTGGAAAAAGTAACTAAAAAAATTAAAGAAATCATTTCAAAATAGTTTATGAAAAAAGTTGCAATTCTTGGGTCAACTGGACAGATTGGAACACAAGCTTTAGAAGTTATTTCACAACACCTAGATGAAATTAAGGTTGTTAGTTTAGTCTGCAATAAACCTTCAAAATTATTTTCAGAACAAATCAAAAAGTTTTCTCCCAAACATAGTATTGCTGCATCCAGAGATGGTGAAGATGCTGTGATTGCTGCCGCCATTGATCCCGAGGTTGACTTGGTAATCGTAGCAGTTGTTGGTACAGCAGGAGTTGCTCCTACTCTTGAAGCAATTAGACACAAAAAAATTGTTGCCTTGGCAACCAAAGAGGTTTTGGTTTTAGCTGGAGAAATAGTTATGAATGAAGCCAAGAAATATGAAGCATCTATAATACCGCTAGATAGCGAGCACTCTGCAATTTTCTCATTGATTAATCAAGCAAAAAACAAAGAGATAAAAAATATTTACCTGACCATGGGAGAAGGGCTTATTGCTAAAATGAGCCCAGAAAATCTTTCAAAAGTCACTTTTGAAGATGTTAATAATCGTCCAAAATGGAGCATGGGAACAAAGATCGCTGTTGACAGCGCCACTTGCATCAACAAAACTTTTGAAGTGATTGAGGCACGTTGGTTATTTGGGTTAACACCTGATCAAATAAAGATTGTTGTTCACCCTGAGTACCTATGTCATTCTCTGGTTGAGTTTGTCGATGGCTCAATAGCTGCTGAAATTGGTACTCCCGACATGAAGCGCTATATTCACTACGCTTTGTTTTTTCCAGAAAGAAAGCCTTCAAGGTTTGACTCTTTTTTAGATTTATATGACAACTCGCTTTCATTTAAAAAACCGCCAATTGAAAAGTTCCCATGTTTGGGTTTTGGTCATCGAGTTATCGCTGAAGATAAATTAATGCCAGCGGTGCTACACGGTGCAGATCGCGCAGTAGTTGATGCTTTTATTGATCAAAAAATTTTGTTCACAGACATTCCGATAATAATAGCCAAAACGCTAGATTATTTTGCTACCAAAATTTCAAAAGAGTCGTTGATTTTATCCAAAGAAAAAGACATTCATAAAAAGCTCATAAAAATCTTGGATATTGAACAACTTGCTCATACTCAAGCACAACAATATTTTAATTAATTAACTAAGATTAGCCCATGACATCAGCAATTATTACTTGCGCCGGCAATCACACGAGATTTGGAACTAACAAATTGTTGGCTGATCTGTGTGGGAAACCAGTTTTTATTCGAACTATAGAAAGTTTTACAAAGGTTAAGTCAATCTCAGAAATAATTGTTTCTGTTAGAAAAGAGCATTTTTCAATTTATCAAAAACTAATAAAAGAAAATGGTTTATCCAAGGTAAAGTTAACAGAGGGAGGAAAAGAGCGCTTTATTTCCGCCTACAATGGCGTAAAAATGTGTAGTGGCACCAATGTTTTAATCCACGATGGCGCCAGACCGCTAGTATCTCCAAAATTAATTAGAAAAGTTGTGCAAACAATTTCTGAGCCATCCGCTCAAGCAGTTATTACTGCTCTTAGACCTGTCACCTGTATTAAAAGAGGTCGAGAGCATTTGGTCGAGGAGTGCTTGGATCGATCTGCCACCTGGGTAGCTCAAACACCACACGCCTATGAAAAAGATTTAATCCTAAAAGCTTATCAAAAAGCAATTGATAGCAAAGACTTTAACGCCATGGATGACAGTGAGTTAGTTTTTTCTTTTAATACTCCGATTAAAATTGTTGAGGGTGAAGACCATAATTTAAAAATTACAGTTCCAACAGATTTAACTATTGCTCGATGTTTATATAAATCTTTTAAAAATCAGGAGGAGGAAAAATGATTAGAATTGGATTGGGTCAAGATAGTCACCCATTAGCAAAAAAAGACTCCATAAACAAACATAAAGCATTAGTGTTAGGGGGAGTTGAGATTGAGTGCGATTATTATCTCAAGGCAGATTCAGATGGAGATGTAATTATTCATGCCATTTGCAACTCTCTTTCAACAGCTATTGGAGGAGGTTCGTTAGATACATGGACTGGAAAGATGTTTAGGCAAGGTATCACAGACAGTAGAAAATTTTTGGGTCCAATAACCAAAAAGCTAATAAAACAAAATTATCAGATTATTAATCTTTCTATTATGGTCGAGGCATCACAGCCCAGGCTAGAAAAGCATAGAACAACAATTACTGACTCTTTAGCAAAACTCCTCAACATAAACCCAGATCAAATAGGAATTGCCTTTACTTCAGGAGAGGGCTTAACAAGTTTTGGCAAGGGAAAAGCAATTCAAGTATTTTGTAACTCACTAATCGCTCAAAAAAACTTCTTACCACCCATTAAATAATATATTGTCATGGTAGCTAAAGATTCTATTAACTCTTTGTCACCAGCCAAGATCAACCTTGGTCTTTCGATTTTAGAAAAATTACCAAATAATTATCACGAGGTTAAAACTATTTATTGTCAAATTTCATTGTTTGATAATCTCACTTTTTTATCTCGAGATAACGCAACTATCTCGCTAGAATCAACTTCAACAAACATTCCAAAAAATGAAAAAAATTTGGCTATCAGAGCTGCAAAAATTATCCAAAAAAACCGAAATGTTAGTAAAGGAGTACATATAATACTAGAAAAAAACATCCCCATTGAGTCAGGGCTTGGAGGGGGCAGCTCAAATGCAGCTCAAACAATATTGGCAGTTAATAAGCTGTGGGAGTTAGATCTTTCATTGTTAGAAATGGTTGAGTTGGCAAAAGAAATCGGAGCTGATGTAGCTTATCAGTTGGTCGGTGGAGTAAAACTTGAGTATCAGGGTGGGGAAAACTCTGGTCAATTCACTATGTTACCAACTCTACCACCTTGTCATATTGTTCTGTGTTTTCCTGAAATTAGTATTTCTAGCGTTTCTGCTTATAAAGAGTTTGATGAGTTTGCTGCCAACAACTCTAGACAAATAGTTAGTCTTGATGCGTTGATCAACGCGCTACAAAAAAAGAGTTTAGATTCTATCGGAAAAGAGCTTTACAATGACTTTGAAGCACCAGTCTTTGTTAAGTATCCAGTTTTAAAAAATCTTAAAAATCTGATGATAGAATATGGGGCTGAAGGATCATTGTTAAGTGGAAAAGGATCTTCTGTTTTTGGCTTATTTTCCAATCAAGAAAAGGCTCAAAAAGCATATAAAAAATTATCCAACAAATATCCTCATACTTATTTAACAACACCCTATGAACAAAAGAAGAATAACTAAAAAAATAAAGGTTGGAGACATCTACATTGGAGGAGATTCTCCCATTACAGTTCAATCAATGGTAAAAGTAGATGCCAGAGACCCAAAAGCTGTCCTGAGACAGATTCAAGAACTTGAGGAGGTTGGTTGCGAGATCATTAGAATGAATATTCTAGATGATGCTGGACTAGAAACATTTAAGATTATCTCAAAAAAAGCTCGTATTCCTGTGGTGGCAGACATACATTTTGAGTACAGATGGGCTATTAAGGCGATGGAGTTTGGAGTTCAAAAAGTAAGAATAAACCCAGGGAATATTGGCAGTGAGAAAAAAGTTGCCAAAGTTGTTGAAACTGCAAAAAAATATAAAGTACCTATTCGAATCGGGGTTAACTCCGGCTCAATTGAAAAAGAGCTTTTGCTTAAATATAAGCATCCAACTGCCGAAGCAATGGTTGAGTCAGCCTCAAGACACATTGAGATGCTTGAAAAACATGACTTTGATCAAATTATTGTTTCACTCAAAGCATCAAATGTCAGATTGATGACGGAGACCAATCGCCTATTTTCAAAAAAATATGACTATCCTCTTCACTTGGGTGTGACTGAAGCAGGGCCAGAAAAACTTGGCACAATCAAATCAAGTGTTGGCATTGGAAGTTTGTTATTAGACGGAATTGGAGACACAATTAGAGTGTCTTTAAGTGGAGATCCAAAAGAGGAAATTTTTGTTGGCAAAGAGTTGTTAAAGGCAGTTGGTTTAAGAAGTGGTCCCACACTTATTTCTTGCCCAACTTGTAGCAGAACTCAATACAATATGATTCCTTTAGTTAAAAGAGTAGAAAAATATCTGCAAAAAATAAATGATCCGATAAAGGTTGCAATCATGGGTTGTATCGTCAACGGCCCAGGTGAAGCAAGAGAGGCTGATGTTGGTATCGCCGGAGGTAGAAATTCAGGGGTGTTATTTATAAAAGGTGAAGTTGTTAAGAAGGTTGAGGAAGACCAAATGTATGATGAGTTAATAAAGACAATAGAATCAATTATTAAAAAAAGTAAGTAGCTATCTCCCACCAAACTCAAACACCTGTGATAAAATCTTCAAGACAGG
>CAZQWI010000010.1:0-16764 GCA_964596995.1 uncultured Pseudomonadales bacterium | reverse complement strand
CCTCAAGAGCGGAAACTCCTGCTTGTTCATGCATCTCAACTGGAATACCTCGACCGTTATCTACAACTGTAATTGATTCGGGCCCAAGTACATCCTCTTTAGCAATTTTACGTTCAGCTTCAGTGGTAGGAGATCTAAATAATCTTATCTGTTTTCCATAACCAGCAATGGCTTCATCAACGGCGTTATCAAGAATTTCTTTAACCAGATGGTATAAACCCTTGCCATCGGTTGAACCGATATACATACCTGGTCTTTTACGAACAGGTTCAAGACCCTCAAGAACTTTAATTTGAGTGGCGCGGTAAGTATTGACGTCTTTTTGAGTAGCCATAATATTTTTATTAATGTTGACGTTGTGTTAACTAGAGTAATACAAAACGCAACAAATCTTAGAACCATAACTTGTATCACATCTTTGATTTCTGTGCAAACACGAGGCAGGAAGGATGACAATAATTATAACTCATTATAACAAATTGATTGTTTATTTCATCTTCACTTGTTGCTAAAAAGTGTGTTTACAATGTTAAAGAGATGATTTTCGAGAGTTAATTGAGTATTATAGTTATTTTGCAAGTCTTGGTATGTTTTTAAAAACTGCTCAAGTACAAAGGTGGCATTTTTTGAAAGGTTGTTGTCAGAAAGTATTCTTAGTTGAGAGTGAAGATAGGCTATGTTTTTTTCTATAAAATGCATGGCATCTTCTCTTTTTTTATATTGTTCAGAAATCTCAATAGCTTTGCTAAAGTCAAAATCAGTTTTATTGATCAAACTTTGGCAAACATCAATAATTTCTTGTGGAATTTTTTCTGAATCGAGTTTTTTATTTTCTGTTGAATAAAAATTTAAACAACGAGATCGGATTGTTGGCAAAATTTGTTTGGGTTGAGAAGAAACTAATACTATTTGAGTATTGATGGGCGGTTCTTCGACAATCTTGAGTAGAGCATTTTGAGCAGGACCAGAGCTTTGCTGGGCATTTAAGATTGCAAAAACTCTAATATTTTGGTTGATGTTTGAGAAACTACTCTCTTCAATTAATTTACGAACGACTTCAATTTTCAAACCTGTCTCATCTTGGTTATAAAGGTGGATATTGGGCAGATTTTTAATAGTGTCAAGATTTGAGTTTGCTGAAACAAGATTTTTGTTGATGAGAAAATCTAGTAGTTGTTGTAATTGGTCAATTTTGGAATCTGTAATCAGCAGAACCGAGACTAATGAAGTATTTTCCTTTTGGATTGTACTTATGTCTTTATTATTTTTCATTAAGTCTGAACTTTAATTTCTGTCCAAATTGTGTCATTATTATATACGAGCAATGTAAACAAAAATCACAGACTCTGTACAGATGAGTTTCTGTTGTGTTTTATGACATTGTGAAAAATTATTATGTCTGCCCAAGATTTAGCCAAAACTCCAGTTTTACAATCTGACTCCAGTCCAGGGTATTCATTCGGCACTGATCCATCATCACAACAGCCGGGATCCAATATTACTGGTTTATTGAAGATTTTGGTTGATGATCAGCAAGTAACTACGGAACAAGCTCAAGAAATAAACAACGTTTATTTAGCAACGAATAAACCTATTGAGCAGATAATCAAGGATGGCGAGTTTGTTTCTGAGATTAACTTAACTAAAGCCAAGGCAAAATTAAACAACATACCCTTTATTGCGGTAGCTGAGACAGGAGTTTCTCCTGAGGCAATGAATTTGATTGATGAAAGTGTAGCAAAGCGCTACCAAGTTTTACCATTTTCATTTGATAAAGAACAGAATTTGATCAAGGTGGCAATGGCCGACCCTTTGAACTTAACTGCAATTAACTTTATTGAACAGAAAACGGGAGCATCACTGGAGTTATATTACTCCTCGCCCACAGAAGTAAAAAGAATGATTACTGAGAGGTATGCTCAAGATTTATCAGGAGATGTTAGCGCAGCAATTGAGGAGAATACAGAGGTTGGAACGAGGAAAGCCGACGCTCTAGAAGCTCATCAAGGCGGATTTATTAGAGCTGCTCCTATCAATAAAATTGTTGACACAATTTTGGAGTATGCGCTTCAATCTAGGGCTTCTGATATTCATATTGAGCCCTTACTTGAAAAAACCAGAGTTAGATATAGAGTTGATGGCATCCTTCTTGAGAAGCTGGTGTTGCCAAGGTCTGTTCATGATGCGGTTGTGTCTAGAGTGAAGATTATGTCAGATTTAAAGATTGATGAAAAAAGAGTTCCTCAAGATGGACGATTTGATTATCAGTCTAACAATCAAGATGTGGATTTGCGTATCTCCACTATGCCCAGTATTCATGGCGAGAAGGTGGTGATGCGTCTGCTAAAAAAGAACTCGGCCGTGCCTGAGCTAGAAGATTTAGGTTTAACAGGATTGGCTCTACAGAATGTTAAAAAAGCTATCAAGATACCTCACGGTATCTTTTTGGTGACTGGACCTACTGGATCTGGAAAAACCACTAGTCTTTACTCAATTTTGAACATTATTAATACTCCCAAGGTTAACATTATGACTTTGGAGGATCCGGTTGAGTATCAGATGAAAGGAATTACTCAGGTGCAAGTTCATGCTCAGGCTGGCCTTACTTTTGCGACTGGCTTGAGATCATTTTTGCGTCAAGATCCAGATGTGATTATGGTTGGAGAGATTAGAGATAAAGAAACTGCTGAGCTTGCTGTTCAGGCTTCTTTAACAGGTCACTTGGTCTTCTCTACTCTTCATACAAACTCAGCAGCTGGTGCTTTACCAAGACTGATTGATATGGGTATTGAGCCGTTTTTGCTTTCTTCATCAATGATTTTGGCTATGGGTCAAAGAGTTGTTAGAGTGATCAATCCAGATTATAAGGAGGAGTATGAGCCAGATAAAGCAGTTATTGATGATATTAAAGAGGTGTTGGGTACTCATTTTGATGATTGGTGTAAACAAAATAAGAAAGACCCCAACAAAATCACTTTGCATAGGCCAAAAGAAGATCGTCCCCAAACTGAATCAGAATATAAAGGTAGAGTTGGTATTTTTGAAGTGATGGAGATGAGTGAATCAATTAAATCATTGGTAAATAAAAGTGCTACCTCAGATCAAATTGAAGAGGAAGCGATGACTCAAGGATTAATTAGAATGAAACAAGATGGCTATTTGAAAGCTCTAGATGGAATCACTACAATTGAGGAAGTACTCAGAGTAGCTGAAGAACGCTAGAGGTATTTTTATAAGTCATATTAAAGAGATATTTAGTATTAAATTACATTAAAGCACTTATGAATATTTTTGATCTTCTAGCAAAATTAGTCGAGCTTGATGGATCTGATTTGCACTTAATTGTTGGTTCGCAGCCATTTTTTAGAGTTGATGGTGAACTTATGCCGGTTGAAGGATCGCCAGTATTAGATCCTCAATCTATTCGGGTGTTAATAGAACCTCTTCTTTCAGAAGAACAGAAAGAGATGGTGATGGTAGATAAAGAACTTGACTTAGGATATCAATTTCAAGATAAAGCTAGATTTAGGGTTAATGTTTATTTTTCTCAGGGAAGTTGGGCGGCTGCTTTACGTTTAATTCCACAAAGAATTAAAACAATTGAGGAACTTTCTTTGCCTCCAGATTTGAATAAACTTTCTCAATATAAACAAGGCTTTGTATTGGTAACCGGTCCTACTGGTGAGGGAAAGTCAAGTACTTTAGCTGCTGTCATTGATCA
Source organism: uncultured Pseudomonadales bacterium (assembly GCA_964596995.1). Taxonomy (GTDB): domain Bacteria; phylum Patescibacteriota; class Microgenomatia; order UBA1400; family PJMF01; genus DAOLOF01. Next base: position 13,043 of record CAZQWI010000010.1, on the reverse strand, counting down.
AATTAATCACTCTCGTCCTGAACATATCTTAACTATTGAAGATCCAATCGAGTATGTTTATCAACCTGATAAAAGCATTATTTCTCAAAGAGAGATGCATCATGACACTCAAGATTGGAGCATGGCTTTGAGAGCTGCTTTGAGAGAAGATCCTGATGTGGTACTGGTTGGTGAGATGAGAGATCATGAAACCATTGCTGCAGCAATTACCGTTGCAGAAACTGGCCATCTTGTTTTTGCTACTTTGCACACTGGATCAGCCGCTCAAACAATGGACAGAATTATTGACGTTTTCCCAGCCGAGCAACAGGGACAAGTTCGCCAACAGCTTGCAAATACAATTGTGGCGGTTGTTTCTCAGAGATTAGTTCCAAGACAAGGAGGGGGAAGAATTCCTGCTATCGAGTTAATGTTTGCCAATGACGCTATTCGCAATCTGATTAGAGAGGGTAAAACTTTCCAGATAGATAACGTTTTGCAAACTTCAGGCCAAAAGGGAATGATGTTGATTGAAAATCACTTTATCCATCTTATTCAACAGGGTTTGGTTAGTCGAGAGATTGCGATGAGACATGCCTTTAGACCCAATGAAATGATGAGATTACTTGGTGAGGGGTAAGAATATTAATATCTATATATGCCAATTTATAAATACACTGCTAAAAATGAGTTTGGTGAGACTATTAAGGGAAAAGTTGAAGCCAAAAACACTAATCAAGCTGCCAATGCCTTGATTTCTCGCTCTCTTTTGATCATTAATATTAAGCCAATAGCAGAGGGGTCATTTGGTTTTATTCAAAGCAAATTAATGGGGGTTAAGGATGATGACTTAGTAAATTTTACTCGTCAGTTATCTACAATGATTGGAGCTGGTTTACCACTAGCGACTTCTTTAGTAATTCTACAGGAGCAGGCTAAGCCAGCTATGGCTGCGGTAGTAACCAAACTTCTTAAAGATGTCGAGAGTGGGAAGAGTTTTGCTGAGGCTCTCAAGGAACATCCTGATGTTTTTTCAAGAGTCTATATTCAGTTGGTCAGAGCTGGAGAGATTGGAGGTGTGCTTGAATCGGTACTTGAGCGTTTAGCTTTGACTCTTGAAAAACAGAAAGATTTTGCTGCAAAAACCAAGGGAGCAATGATTTATCCAATCATTGTTCTGTTTGCTATGTTAATTGTTGGTTTTATCATGATGGTCTTTGTACTTCCTCAGTTGACTGAGATGTATCGAGACTTTGGAGCTGATTTACCGCTTCCTACAAGGATTTTAATGGGAGTTTCAGGTTTAATGGCGAGTTATTGGTGGGCAATGTTTATTGTTGGCATAGTGTTTTTTCTAATCTTTAGGACTTGGGTAAAAACTGAGGCAGGTGAGCATCATTTTGATAAGTTTCTAAACAAAATTCCGATTTATGGAGTGTTAAGAACAAAAATTATCTTGACCGAATTTGCTAGAACTTTGTCTTTATTATTAAGTGCTGGAGTCTCTTTACTTGAAGCATTAGATATTGTAGGCAATGCACTTGAAAGCGTTACTTATAGAGATGCAGTTAAAGAAGCTAAAAAAGAGATTGAGCGTGGTTTAAGTTTATCGGCAGCTATCGAAATTAAAGAAGTGTTTCCTTCTCTTTTACCGCAAATGATTCAGGTTGGCGAAGAAACAGGTAGAATTGACGAGATTCTCTTTAAGCTTTCTGAGTATTATGAAAAAGAAAGCGAGTATGCTGTTAAAAATTTAACAACTGCTATAGAGCCCTTAATTATGATTGTGTTGGGAGCTGGTGTAGGTTTTATGGTGGTGTCAATCATGATGCCAATCTATAGTTTGTCATCACAGTTTTAAGTGGCTTTGATCTATTAATCTTGAAATGCCTCTTGCATTGAGTTGTTCAATTGTTATAAATTAGATATAGGAGTTCTGCCGAACTTCATTAAACTATTAATAAGTAAACCAAAAAAAAGAATTAATAAAGGAAATATGAAAAAAATTCGTCAACAATTAGGTTTTACAATGATCGAACTACTGATCGTTATTACCATTCTTGGTATTTTGGCTGTAGCTGTGTTGTCAGCAATTAACCCTATTGAGCAAATTAATAGGGGTAGAGACACAGGTAGACAATCAGATGCAGAACAATTGCTAAGCGCTATCGATAGATACAATGCTTTTCAGGGATATTTTCCTTGGCAGATTGATGCGAACGATCCAAATATTGCCATTATGGATGCAACTGGCTATCCTGTTCCGGTAACTGAAACAACTCCTATTGTGGGCGGTGTTCCCGAAGAACCAACTCCAAATATTGTTTTAAATGGTTGGGGAATGTTTGATTGGTTAGTTGGTGATGTTTTTGCTCAAGGTACTGACTGTCCAATATTAACTCGTTTGTCAACTGGCTTAGAGGGTGTGGCAAACTGTGCAGGCGCTCAAGAGTTAAAAGAGAGCTTTACTAGAAGAGTTGCCAGCGGTGCTGGAAGAACTCTATATCTTTATAACAATGGTCTCCAGGGAGCAAGTACGTATGTTTGTTTTGTGCCTCAATCTGGAGCTTTTGATACTCAAGCTCAAGAAAGATGTGCAGATCCAGCAGAGCCAGAAGAGGGATATATTTACGGTGCTGGATTACCTGTTGATATTACTGACGAGGCGGCAAACTTTATCTGTAACCCCACTGATACTTTTGAGGGAGCAAAGGAGATTGCCGGAGCTATGGTTTGCTTACCATAACTAACATATTTAAGTTAAACTTAAAGCCCCAGAAAAAATCTGGGGCTTTTTTTTGCTCTCCTCTCCCCTGCCCAATTTTGATAAACTAGATAATATGCTTCAGTCAGTTATTGGTTTATTTGAGATTTGCATTTCTTACTCGATTCTTTTTTATATTACTTTATTTATATTTGGGCTATTTTTTGGCAGTTTTTTCAAGGTGATTGTTGATCGATCTGAAGGAAAGTATGCAGAAGCTAAGCCAAAAGATGCTCACAAGAAACAAAAAAACAAGAGTTGGGTAACTGGTCGTTCTTGTTGCCAGAGCTGCGGTAAACAAATCAACTGGTATGACAACATTCCCTTACTTTCTTATCTGTTATTGGGAGGCAGATGCCGTTACTGTAAGAAAAAGATTGGTTTATCTTACCCTCTAGTGGAGTTTTTAACTGGGATTATCTTTGTTTTTGTAGGGTATTTATTGTGTTATTCGCCACATTTCTTTGCTCAGAATTTTATCTTAAACAGTTTATATTTTTTATTAATTATTATTTTTCTTTGGTTAATACTGTTGTTTGATTTTAAATATATGATTATTCCTGACGAGTTGGTGGTGTTAGTAAGTATGGTTGGTGTGGCGAAGATTTTTTCTCAATTTATCTCTAGCAGAGCAAGCTTGTTTTCTATTGATCTCACAGTTGCAACTTTCTTATTATTATTTTTTTTGCTACTTCGTTATCTTCCTTTGTTAATTCTTAAAAAATATGGACTTGGTTGGGGTGATATAAAGCTAGTTTTTCCTCTGGCAATGGTTCTGGGTTATAAGCTAGCGATAGTTGGGATTTTTTGCGCCTTTATTATTGGTGGAGTTTGGGGCATAATTTTGTTAATAACACATAAAGCAAAAGTTGGTCAAATGGTTTCCTTTGGACCTTTGTTGGTGTTGGGTTCGTTTATCGCTTTTGCGTGGGGAGACAGTCTTTGGTTAGCTTATTGGCAGCTATTATAAATATGAGAGTCATAAAAGCGTTTTTAACTTCAATAATTATTCTTGCTTTGGTTTTGGGCTTGGGATTTATAATTACCCGAGAAGTGCTATTGGCCATGACTACTTCAAAAGTTAAACAAAGTTTAAAGCAGATCAGAGATATTCAGCACACCCAGGGTTATGCAACCGAGTGTGCTTCAAAAGGAAGTGATCGTGATGAAAAAGGTATGGTTCATGAAACTCAGTTAAGATTTATGGACTACAATTCATATGTTGTTGAGGTAATTTGTAATCAGCGAGAGCATTCGCCCATAGAAATAATAACAGAAGATCTTCCCCCATTGGTTAAAGTACAAACAGGCAAATCTGGTGTCCGTTGGGGTCAAGAGTTAGGAATAAATTTCTCTGTTTTAAACAGAACTGGTTCAGTCACTGTACTTGATGATGAAATTGCCACTTCAAGTAAACCGGCGAGTTATTCTGGGGTGGCTGGTCCTTCTAGTGAATGTAGCTCATATGGCTTCAGTTGCTGTGATAATAGTATGCAGCTGGGCCAAGGCTTACAGCAACCTGATGCATTAGATTGTCCTCAAGATTGTCATGAATCTTGTGTTGATAGGCCAATTATTTTAAGTTTTAGCACTCAGCCGTATTACAACAAGATTGACCGGACTATGGAGGTTTCAAAAAATCAAGCTGTAGTGTTCTCTTTTGTGGTTTCCCCAAGCCTTGAAACTAGTTTTACTGGCTATTTAGATAGTGAAGATCCTGTTGAAAGATTCATTGCTTCGGTGGAAACGATTTTTTCAGAACAAATTGAGGAAGAGTCAATCGAGGTTGAGTTGGATTTTGGTGATGGAAAAACAGAAAAGTTTGTGGGTATGAGAGGTCAAGTGGAGCATCAGTATCAGTGTTTAGCACCAAGCTGTGAGTATCGAGCTAAACTCAAGGTAATTAAGCAAAAGGAGATTGAGTCATATGATAGTCCACAAAATTTGGTTATAGTGAAGGTTAATTAATTTAATAAAAAATATGATTCTTCAAACAAAATTTTCAAGTAAGAATAATAAAGGTTTTACCTTACTAGAGTTGTTGGTGGTGATTGCAATTATTGCAATTTTGTTGGGTTTACTTACTGCTTCGCTAACTGCCTCTCAAAGGAAAGGCCGAGATTCAAGAAGAAAATCAGATATGAAGGCCGCTCAACAAGGATTCGAGCAGTATTATTTAGAAAATGGGAGTTATAACTGTGCGGCGATGATGGCAGATGACGACGTTTTCCCGGGAGGTTTTCCCACTGATCCAAAACCAGATATGAGTTATACCTGCCGTCAGCCAGCTGCCTTTGGTTACTGTGTTTGCGCTGAAACTGAAACTGAAAGTGGTAACTCAGATGGTATTTTGTGCGAAAACTTAAATAGCTCAGCATCTGATCAACAGTATTTTTGTTTAACAAGTTTATACAATCCTATTTAATAACTTACTAAAAAATATGAAAATTTCCCACCAAAACAAAAAAAAATTAATTTCAGGATTTTCTTTATTGGAGCTATTGGTAGTGATTGCCATCATTGCTATTTTGGTAGTGATAGGAGTGGTTGCCTACTCGTCTGCTCAAAGAAAGGCTCGAGATGCAAGACGCAGGGCCAATGTAAAAGCGATGCAGGATGGTTTTGAACAATACTTTGCGGATAATAGCTCTTATGATACCGGGGGATCAAACTGTTCGAATATGAGAGAAGACACAACCTACTTTCCCTCTGGAGTCATTTCAGGAGCAGAATATACCTGCGTAGCAAGAGCTGGAGGAGGTTACTGTGTATGTGCTGATCTTGATGGAACTGATGGCAACGCAACAAATACTTCATGCAATTTTGCATCGGGTGGCGGTTATTATTGTCTTACCAATTTACAATAGTCAACATGAAAAAAAAATCAATAAAAAACGGTTTCTCTCTGATTGAGTTGTTAGTTGTTGCTACGATTGTCATCGTATTAACTACTATTGGAGTGATCAGCTATAGAGCAGCTTCGATAAAAAGCAGAGACTCCAAGCGTAAGGCTGATCTAGAAACGGTTCGCCAAGCTTTAGTGCTTTATCGTTCTGATGTAGGAAGTTATCCAACAGGTTATAACTTTGAAGGAGTGGTGAATTTTCTTAATACTCAGGGTTACTTAAGTGATGGTGCGGAGCGCTTTAGAGATCCAGGGAGCAATGTTTACAGCTACTCCCCTACTACCTCAACTTTTACTCTAAGTGTGAACCTAGAAGATCCAAACGCAGTTAATCCTTATACTTTGAGCAATCCTTAAAAAAATGAATCGCAAAGGTTTCTCTCTTATAGAATTATTGGTATCGATAGCTATTTTATTTCTTTTACTTGGTATGGGTATTGCTGGTTACATTAGTTTTAATGATAGACAAAAGTTAACTCAGGGAGCTGAGCTTGTACGTGAGGCTGTTGAATCTGCCCAGATTTCTGCGCGAAGTGGCAAGATGCGAGGCTGCTTAAGTTTAGAAGCTTACAGAATATATTTTTACAACAATATGGGAACAGGTGCGATCGAGATTAGATCGGTCTGCTCTGGAGGAAGTTACGGTGAAGAGGATCAGGTAAGAGTATTAACGCTTCCAAGTGGAGTAAGCTTTCTTTCTCAATACACTCTTTATTCAAGGGTAGTGACGGGGATTATTGACAATGATCTGGATTCAGCAAGTGAGCCAGAAACGAACTCAATCATTCTTGAAAGTACTTTTGGCGAAATGGAGATTTTAATTTATCGATCGGGAGTTGTTAGAACTGGAGAAATTGAAGGAGCTTAAATAAATAATTTGAAGATTAATTATGAGAAATAAACAGTTACAAAATGGCTTCAGTCTTCTAGAAATATTAGTTTCTGGAGCAGTACTGGCCATAGTAATGGTGGGTTTGGCAACACTAATGACATACACCATGAAGTCAGACTCTCAAGCAAGAGTTCGCAATTATTCTACTGAGTTAGCTCAATCAAGAATTGATTTTTTTCGTCAAGAGAGAAGTATTTTGGGATGGGGAGGATTAAGCTCAGTACTAACTACCAGAACCTACTGTTTAAATGGAGTTAGCGGTTTTTCAACAAGTGTTGATAATAATGTTTTTTCTGGCTTACCAACTGGTGATAACTGTTCATACGTTACTGTTTCTGGCGATGTTCCAGCACAAATTAAACAAGTTGCCTCGGTAGAGGTTACTGCTAGTGAGATTAGCGTAGAGATAATTATTAGTTGGTTAAACGATGCTGGCGATGAGGTGTCTGTAAACTCAAATTTTTTATTAAAAAAGAACTCTCCGGAGGTTGGAGTTTTTGAACCAATTGCTCCTACTTCTACGCCAGCTCCTACTTTAACGCCAGTTCCAACATCAATTCCATTTGCAACTGAACCGCCAGTATGTTGCGAAGGATTGCCTGCTGGAAATTGTGTGGGAGGCTATCCTTGGATTTGCAACCCGCTTTCATGCAACTGGGAATGTGACACAGGAGGAGCAATCTAATTTGAGTTTAATATATTCAATATACGAAATTTCTTTGTCTTTTTAAAAATAGTTGGCTAATTTCTCAACTGAATATTAGCACTAAACTCTTGATTTAGTGGGTCTCCCGATGGTCCCTGTATTCTTGGGTTTTGTAGGACAAAAGAAACTTTTATTAACTGTGACTGCTGGCCAGCATAACAGTTTGTTGTAAAAGAAATAACATTCACGTCTTGAGAGGTAATGGGGTGAGTGTTCCCTTCAAAAGAATAATAAATTCCTTGATTGCCATTATCAAAAGTGTTTGTTTGATAATCTCCAGTTTTATTGTCAATGTTGACAAATACAACGTGATTGGATGCCACAGGACTGCAGGGATTAATTGATTTTGCTTCTCTTAATATCTGCGTCATCTGTTTAAGAGCACTGTTTCCAGCATTTTTTAACTGTTGTTTTTGGGTGACTCTGGCTTGACTAATCAAAAAAGTCATAAATAGACTCACTGTACTGAGCATAATGATCACGGCTAGTCCTGAGATCACTAGAACCTCAATCAAGGTAAAACCAGCTTTTTTTTTGGATGCAGGTACTGTTGAGCTTTTCATATAAGGCTATTAGTTACTGGTTCTGGGAGCAACCTCTCGCCACTCATGGATTGGCTCTTTCATCACTGATGGAGCATTGAGTAAGAAATCTGGTCGATAGATGAATGTTTCGGTGGGATTGAAATTATGCCAAGCCATACCGATTACGCCATCATCAAAAGTTCTTGCTAAATTTACCCCACTCCACCCCACAAAAGTTCCTGCCCCGATAAACTTCTTATCAGGCAAAGAGGCGTTGCCATTGTTTGCAATTGTCAATGTGCCATCGGCTATATAAATACCTTCTACGTTTGGGCTAACTGACCCAGGACGGGCAAAAACAATTGGATTGGTATTGGGAACAGAATAGCCAACATTTGAGTTAATGGTTATATTTCCTAAAACGATGAAAGCTAGATATCCACCTGAATCAACTTGAATCATTCTCCTGTCTCCAACCGAGTCATCTATGCTCAGGTTGCCATTAACAAATACTATCAGCTGCTGTCCACTAGATACTTGCCAAGGCTCAGTAATATTTAGACCAGTTTGAGCAAATCGAATGTTTAGACCTGAACTTAAAGCTGGTTGAGCTCCACTCGCTAACTCATTCTCAGCAGAGTCATACTCAAATCCAAATCTATTATAGAAATACTGATAGTTATATTCTGTGGGAATGGCTGAGTTATCAAATGCATGACCATCATTGCTTTGAGTATGCTGATCGGTAGTATGAATGTAGGCAGTGCCACCATCGGCGTGGGTATTAATTGAGCCACCAGTTCTAGCAAAAGGGAAACCTGGAGTATTGACGTAATCCTCTCCTCCACTCCATGGTAACCAGGTAATCAAGGCTGGCCAGCAGTTGCTTCCTTGATTACATGGGCCAGATGTTGCGCTGTTGTATGGAATATTTGACCTGATACTTCCTAGGGCTGAAATCTCTCCTCCTACACTCTGAAACCAAGCCTCATTGGTGAGATCAACTTCTAATAGATAAAAGTTAATGGGATCGAAGCCTAGATAGGTTGCGGGTACATCATAATAAACACATTCGTAAGGATTAGATCCGATTTGACAATCACAAACATAGCCATCGCTTGGATTTAGAGTAAGGCGAACGTCATAGGTATCCGAGCAAGCGTTGGAAGATATGTCTATTGTTGAGATGCCGTTAATACTTGAATTTTGGAAAGTGCTACCGCCAGAAGGCCTGACTCCTACAGTAGCTCCATTTAAGGTAACGGCTGTGCCACCAGCACGATATGGACAGTAATCTCCAGAGGGGTCATCGCCAACTTCTGATTCCACAAAGTTAACAGTTAGAGAAGGTAGGATAGTTTCGAGAGTGCCAAACCGTTGCCAAGTAAAGGTACTAGCTCCTGCAGTGAGGGTCATTTTGGTGCGATTGCCTGCAGAATTGCGCGTGTCCTGTTGATCTCTAAAATCTCTGATCCAACCAGTAAGATGATAATTTCCCTGAGGAAATTGGTTTTCAATATTAACAATCCATCTAGCAAATATAGTGTCGGTATAACCAGAGACTGGCTGAAAATAAGTATTCCAGTCACTGGTTGCAGGATTAGAAGGTAAAAGTGTAGCGGATGGATTACACCAAGGCAAGCACTGAGCTGGGTCAATGTATAAATATGAAGAAAGGTACCACCTATTTGTTACAAAATCATAGCTAAGAGGACTGTGATTGTCAGAAAGTAAGTTGCCATCAAAAGCTCGGTATCGATTATTATAAGTTGTTGCTCCTACGGAAAAATTTCCTCGAACGGCTCCTAGTCTAACAGGCCAATCATTAGCATTGTATGCAGTTACTGCAGGAAAGTTTTGTTTTTCAATATTGACTTGGAAACGACTGATGTCTGAATAGATTTCAGCAACTTGAGAATTTTGGCGCAAAAATACTCCATCAAGAATCATCCATGAATTGGGGTCGGTGTCTGAGAAGATGTAAATAGTAAATTGGCCGTCACAAGTGATGGTAGAAAATGAATGAGTAACAGTGGCAAATTCTGAATAGAGACTATTGAAAGTAATGCTCATGGTTGGTTGAGATATGGCAGGGCTGCCATCTGATGGATGACAATAAACATGGGCGCCAAGTCTTGGATTAGTGCCAGTCGTGCCGCTTTTATAGGTAGCGGTAAAAGAGTAGCTAGTGCTTGGTTCAAGATTAACTGCCTGAATAGCTCTAAAATATCCCGTTGATGTTCCTCCATTTACTCTTATGGCAGAAGATCCATAATAGGCATCGTTGCCCGTTACTATTGATGCTGAGCCGTCGGTATTGCCATTGATATTTTGGAGTGTCCAGCTGGTGGTGCCGTTTTCAAAACTCCCATTTGTAACTAAATTTTGAGAAATTGGTTCATCGGGATCGCTAAAAAAGCTAATAATTTCTAGTTCATTTGTTGATGATCCAGTTAAACACATTTGGTCAGTTGTGCTAGTATCACCATTAATTGAACTAATATAGGCAGACTCAATTATGGGTGGATCGTTTTTGTAGCGTAGAGCAAACCAAGCGTTGTCGGTGTCACAGCCTTGAGCTCTTTGAGTGGGTTTTGCTCCAACCACTTCCCACTGATTAGTATCTAGGTTTACTAACCAATATGAGGTATTGGTGTAGTAAGGAATTATTGCTGCATGACTGTTGAATCTACCTCTAATCAAATCTAGTTTTCCGGCGGATACATATTGACCTGATTTGCAATCGGCCGGACCTCCCCAACAATTATCTGTTTTTCCACAGCATCTCGTTCTTCCGTAACAACTGTTTGATAAATAAACCATTTCATCAATTCTCCAAACATCTCCAAAGACATCTTCTTCCCTCATACAAACCCAGACATTCTCTTCGCAATAATCTCCTGGATCAAAGTCTGCATTAGCAGCGTTACCAACAGCTGTTGTACTAAGATGGGTATTAGCTAATTGCAGCCCAGGTATATATACATCTAGTACTCCTAAGTCATAAGCATCTCCAACATGAGCAGGATCAGTAACCACTCTCGCATCAATATCATCTCCGCTCCAGACTCCATCCTCGTTTAGATCAACAAATACCAGAGCTGTGAAGGTGCTCCACATGCAATTTAAACAGTTACACTCAGCTCCGTTTGGAGGACCTTCTACGCACGACGTTCCCTCGCAATGCCAGCACCATTCTGTTGGGGCTCCGCAATCTGCTGGACAGTTACTTTGATTTTCTCCATCTGGGGTGCAACAAAGGCCATCTCCACAGTTGTAAACACATCCTGGTGGTGCTGTGGGAATAGGGGTTACTGGTGGGCTTGTGGGCGCTGGCGCTTGCGTTGGCCCACTCCAGCTACAGGAGCCACTAACGACGCAACCGCTAAAGCACTGGTCATTGCATCTCATGTATGGGGTGTAGACGCAGGTGATGGTGGAGCTCATGAGGCAGTTGTATTCGCAGGTGCAATTGTCATCACCTTCATAACAGGGAGCCCCGTTCGGTAATGTGCATATCAATTGTGGTGTACCACAGTCCATAGTATCTCCTGCACATTCTTGAGCAGAAACTTGATGGTTAAAAATTGAGGTGAAAAAAGTAACAATTATTATTAGTAAAGAAATCCCAACTAGAATCATTGAGAAAATTTTTTTGAAAAGGGTAAAACTATGTTTATTTATCTGCATCTGAAATGGTAATAAATTCAAGCTCTGGTGAATGATATCGCTTTATTAACTCGCGTAAATGATCTCCATAGTTGTTCGAGTTACTGGTGATTGTGCTGCGTAGTGTGGGACTAATAGTATAAATGCCACCAAGAATAAGTGAGTTGGCCCATTGACCGGCTTTCTCTGGTTGGTTTTCAAATACCCAAGGCATAGCTAAGTAAATGGTTGCTTTTTCTTCTTGGAGTAAAACATCAAAGGTTTTTACTATTTCTCCCTCTTTACTAACTTGCTTGTGCCAAGGATTCAGCAGTTCTTTATTTTCTACTAAAGCAATTTCTAGAGTCGAAATATTGCTTGGAAGCTGATCACTGCGAAAATCTTGAATTTGTTCATTGCCAAAGATATCTGCTTCTTTTAAGAGTTGGCACCAAGCAGATTCATCGTTGTTTAAGCTAAGTAGATATTGAGGGTGTTGACTTGAAGTAGTAATTTGAGTGAGCTGCTGTTCGCAGTTAATCACATCTGCAATGCTACGATTATCATCTAGCTTTACTGATAAACGAGTACTGATTTGATTATTTCTCTTGAAAAAAAAGAAACTGATAACTAAAAACGCTAGCGCAACAATGATTAAAACCCAATGCCACCATGATAATGACTTATGAATTGAAAACTTCATAAATATCATTATATAGAAAGTGTTATCAATTTCAACGAGGTGAAATTGCTAAAGTTATTTAACAATAAACTTTATGGCTTTTTTCTAGTTACTAACGATGGATCCTGTAACATGTTGGCTAAGTCCGGATAGTTTTCTCGCATATTAGGTCTTTTTGTTAGAGCCATGCCAGCTCCAACTGGAGTTGAGGCTATTATTGTTGGACTTGGTATAGCCATGTATTCAGAAGCCTCCTGATCTACTAACGGAGTTGAGGAATAAATGTTTTTGTCACCAGCGACAATCTGAATGCTTCTCCATGATTGTGTTTCTGGATCAACTTCAATCCAGTCGATTATTGATGAATTTAGCCTTGATGAAGGAGTTGGCATATTCAAATATGTTCTATCTACTCCAAGAAATGTCAAAAGATCGATATCAAAAGGATCTCCTGGGGCTAAATAAACCTCGTTGTATTTTCCAGGTTCTCCGCTAAAGATTGAAATTGGCACCAATAACTCTTTTCCTTCTGCTTGTTGCTGTAAATAAAATGCCACCACTTCTTCTGGTGACTCAAAGGGTTTTTCAGCTCCAAGGTGTTGCCACATATCTGGGTTGTGCATGATGCATCTCATGAAATATTCTGCAACAAGAGCAGGATTAATAGTAACTATTTGTTCTGGCCAACTTCCCACATATCTCATAGTAAACTCTGCTCCAGCATAAGTTATCTTGTACTCTTGTGGGTGTTGGGCTAGCTGCTCTCCATTAATGTAAATAAAGTTTTCATCGGCGCTGATAGTGCCAAGGTTAACCTCTTGATTTTCTCCAGTTCTAGCATCGTGGAGTATTAACTCAAAATTAGAGCCATTCCTATTGAGTGAAAGGTGCATCTTTTGTAGGTCTGCTTCACCAAAGTTAACTCCTAGATATTCATTAACTC
>CAZQWI010000009.1:0-17485 GCA_964596995.1 uncultured Pseudomonadales bacterium | reverse complement strand
ATAAAGATATTGTCAAAACTGTTTTAGAAACATTTGTTAAACTTAATGATAAGGGGTTGATTTATCGCACTAATAGATTGGTTAACTACTGCACTAAATGTGGCACAGGTTTTAGTGAACTTGAAATTAATCACCAAGAACAACTCTCCTCTCTTTATTACATTAAGTATGGGCCTCTGACAGTAGCCACTACTCGACCAGAAACAAAATTCGCTGACATTGCCTTAGCGGTTCATCCAGACGATAAACGATATCAGCAATATATTGGAAAAATTCTTGAAGTACCAGGAATATTTAAAACCTACCAACTTCCAGTTCTAGCTGATGAGTTTGTTGATCCAAAATTTGGAACGGGAGTGGTAAAAATTACTCCATATCATGACAAAAATGATTTTGATTTTTGGCAAAGACACAAAACCGATCCCCTTTTAAAAGACATCATTCCAGATGTGGCTATTGGTTTTAATGGAAGACTTACACAGCTAGCTGGTCCTTTTGAGGGATTGACTGTATTTTCTGGGAGAAAAGAGGTGGTTGCAAAGCTAGAAGAAAATAATCTTCTAGAAAAAATTGATGACAAATATAAAAACAATCTGGCCGTTTGCTATCGATGCAAAAAAGCGATTGAGCCTCTCCCCTTGCCTCAGTTTTATGTAAAAACCAAGCCTCTCATTGAGCCGGTGCTAAAAGCCTTAGACAATAATGAGGTAAAAATTCACGGCGCGGGACACGACAAGATTCTTAAACACTGGCTTGAGATTCTAGATGATTGGAATATTAGTCGGCAGATAGTTTGGGGCATTCGCATGCCAGTTTGGTATGACGTTCACAAAAATCCCACTATTCGAGTTGTATTTTTTGATAAAAATAGGGAGAAAATTTCTGGAGATGTGGGCGTATTATTAAAAAAATATTCTTTACCCGAAATTAAAAAAGGGCTTCAGTCTCTCAGTGCATCAGAAAGCGCTGAATATAAAATCTCTTTATCAGAACCTACTCCAAACTATATTCAAGAAACCGACACGTTTGACACCTGGTTTTCTTCAAGTCAATGGCCGGTGGCGACACTCTTAAACTCTAGTCCCGGCGATTTTGATCGCTTCTACCCCACTCAAACCATGGAAACTGCCTATGACATATTGATGTTTTGGGTGATGAGAATGCTAATGATGGGAATCTTTCTTACAAACAAAGTTCCGTTCAAAGATGTTTATCTCCATGGACTGATTAGAGACTCCAAAGGACGGAAGATGAGTAAGAGTGTGGGCAATGTGATTAATCCACTCCAAATCACCGAAAAATATGGAGCTGACGCGCTGAGAATGGCGCTTGTAATTAGGTCGTCGGTTGGATTAGACAAGTCGGTTGGAGACGCTGATTTTAAAGCTGCTAGAAATTTAACAAATAAGTTGTGGAATGCCGCTAGATATATTATCTTGTCAACAAAAGAAAAAGTTGATAAATCAGACAATTCTTCAAAACCATTAGATCAAGAGTTTTCAAATAAATTGGATTTTATTGTCCAAGATATCACCAACCAACTAAAAAAGTATCAAATAGGCTTGGCTGCTGACACCATCTACTCTGAATTTTGGCACTGGTTTTGTGATAAGTGCATCGAGGAAAACAAAGATGGAAATTTATCCGATCACCTATTACTAGAAGGTTTAATTACATTTCTAAAACTTTTTCACCCCTTTATTCCATTTGTAACCGAACAACTCTGGCAAACTCTTTTTGAAAAGAAGCTTGTAACCGAGCCATTATTAATACAAAGTCCTTGGCCAAGTATTTCCTAGTTCAGTTAACCCAAGAGTGAAAAAATATACCAACAATACTATTTTTTTATTAAAGATTTTTTTAAGTCTTCTTTACTCTCTTTCTACCTTTGCCTTGAATACAATGTTGTTTCAGGCAAAAAAAAATCAAGCACTGATACTTGTTTATTTTTTAATATTTATTCAAGTCATTATTATTTTTTCAAATCTAACTCAAGCAAACATTGATCAAAAAAATAGCCAATCATTATTTAATGAAGCCATTAGTCAAGAAATAGCCTTAAATAAAATTAAGACTGTTGAAGTTTTATCTAGCTTTAATATTAAAAATTGTGGAGATATATCTCAAGATTCATTAACGCCCCAGCTTACCTCAAGAGACTATCTTGTTAACTGTGCACTAAAAAATTTAGCTTTGGGAAACAATGAGGAATATTCAAAACAAATTATTCTTGCCAAAAACCTTGATCCAAACTGGATCGGTTGGAAGTAAATCAATAAGGGCTAGTTTAGAGAACTACTCGTCCTTGCTCTCCTCTTTTTTATTCTCTTTATCTTTTGTCTCACTCTTTTCAGGACTTTCTTCAGTATCTTCTTCTTTTTCAGTAATAATCTCGGTTTCAACTTCCTCAACTTCCTCTTCTACTTCTTCCTTAACTTCTTGAACTAGAATAATAGGAGCCTCTTCTCCTTCTTCGCCAATAATAAGTTCAACCTTGCTCTTGTCATAATTAAGATCCGCAAGAGTTATTGATTGACCTATCTCGGTTAAAGATTCGACATTGATCTCAAAGTGCTCTGGTAAATCAGTTGGTAGTGCCTCCACCTCAATCTCATCTCTCACAGTAACCAGCACTGCGTCTGGAACATCAAACTTACCGACTAGCACCACAGGAATTAAGGCTTCAGTCTTTTGTTTAAGATCTATGGCTCTAAACGAAGCATGAGTTGGAACATCTTTTGTTGGATGCCACTGAACCTCATCGATCATTACTGGAATCTCTTTGTCATTTAACGAAAGGTAGGCTACTCCCGACTCTCCCACTGCTCTAAAGATTGAAAGAAACGACTTTCTATCAATTTTTATTGACTTTGATTCTTCACCAGCTTTAAAGATATTTGCTGGGACATCATTTACTCTAACTTTATTAAGGTTTTCCTTTATATCTCTGGGTTGAACTTTTGTAGTAGTCTTTTTCATAGGCATTCACTTGCTCTTTTTAATTGAATTAATTCGCTAATTTATATTTTGATTAAAAGGGGCTTATTTCTTGAGAGGTAAACCCCTCAGTGTTTGTCTTGCTTTGCAAGATCAAAGTCTGCTCCCCCATTACTGTTAATTTAAATTTTTCTGTGTAATATCAAAGGACAATTCCCTTGAAATCCCAATTCTAATTATTCTTCTTGAGTAATCTCTCAGAGTATAATCAGAATTAATTGATTAAGATATTGATTATTTCTAAGCGGCACATTCTATCAGATATAACACATAAAATACAAGCAACCTTTTATCTTATATAAAAGTTATTACTTATTTAGTGTGTATGTTTCACGTGCTGGTTATATTCTAATTAATATATTGATCTATTTAGAATACCTTTGTTACTAACACAGGTTGAATGAGGGCTATTATCACAACATAAACAAGAAGGAGAATTTTATTGCTGAGCGAACTTAATCGCTATAAATCCTGAACCAAGTTCACTCGTTACAACAATTTGATTTTGATTAACCTCAACTAAAGGCGATATTAATTCTGACCTTAATTCATCTGGATGATTAACGGTAATCGATGTCAGTCTATTCTTTATCCCTGGCTGGGGTTGTTCAAAAAAGAAGTACGAACTTCCTTCTGTAATGGTGTGAGGGGTAGAGTAGAGTAGTGTAATATTTTTTTCATCTCCGGCTGGGACATCCAACAACACTCCGATTACCGATCTATCATGTTGCTGATACTGTTTTATTGATTCCTGAGGAACTTCACCACCATTAATCAGTATTTTATCTAAAGTAGCCGATTTATTTAAGTAAAATCGTATATAACTTCTATAGTTTCCCAGCGGCCAAACATTTGAATGAGACTTGTTATTAAATTGAATAGAGCGTTCATGAACCACTCGATTTTGTTCAATGTTAATTATGTGATTAACTCGACTAGTAACATATTGGTTAACCTTATTCACTCCCACATTCGCCTCAACTTGATATAAATAGTCTGTCTGACAGTCTTCACTAAAACGAGAAGGGCAAGCTGGCTCCAAAATTGAGCCTGTCCATCCTAGCTTGCCAATAGCATTATTAATTGTGGTGCTGGAGAAGAATAAGCTTGTTTGTTGTTTTTTTAAATTTTCATAAAACACATCTTGAACTTGAACAATCTCTTTATCAGAAGCATTTTTTATTTTCTCAAGAATTTCTTCTAAAATAAGGGAGTGAAAATTATTTTCAGAGTACTCTTCTTTGTCTTCAAAAGCCTTGCTTTCCAGCCTTGCAAACAAATTTGAAGAGTTAATTGTTTCGTCGTACTCTTCTAAATACAAATCTCCAAAAATAACCAGGAGTTCTCTTATTAGATCATAATTTATTGCAATTATTCCATCAATTGGTTGATTAATAGCTTCTTTTAGAAACCACGATATGTGTGAGGATGAGGTACTTAAATCTGGATCCCAATTAGCATCTCGAAGGTGTAGTCTTGGTTCTCCCAGATACTCCTCAACTTCAGGAATAGAAGCTACATCACCAAGAACTTTAGAGTCTATTGAACTAGTGGTGTATACACTCTGATCTATCAATCTTCCCTCATCAAGAGATATTTTAGCTATGGCTTGGATAAATCCCCCAGTTGGTCTGATTTCTTGATTATCTTGAAGTAAAATATAATATGTTTTTTTATCATTTACACCCAATATATCTGGTAAAAATGATCCTAGCTGAGCACTGGTTTGCAACCTATTATTTAATAATCTTAAATCATCATCTAGTTTTTTAGACTCTTCTTGAATTTGAGAGCTAAAAATTTGATAGTTAAAATTTTTGCTTTCTGCCTGAAACAAGGATAGTTGTTCAGACAGTTTTTCAACCAATTCTTGATGAGAACTTAATAGCTGAAAGTAGTCTCCTTTTTGTAAAAGTTTTCCCTCTCCTTGAAAGTTAGTGCTAAAAATCTGTCTATAGATATTTATTGATTGAAGCTGAAGAGCATTGAAAAGAGCAGAGGTTTGGACTATTAAATGATTTAATTGATATAAATCTTTACTTTTATCAATTAATTGAATATCGAGGGCTTTATCCAAGATATCTGCTTGCCATCCAAGAACCGAAAGGTCTGATATATCGTTATATTCATTGTTACTGAATGCAGATATATTTTTTGCCGTTTGTTTCTGGGATCCCTGATAATTTATAGCTAATCCAATAATTGATATTGCGGTTATTGCTCCAAACACAAAAACCACCAATCCAATAAAAAAGATGGCCTGCTTGTTTTTACTTTTTTTTCTAATTCTGGAAATAACATTGGCTTTTTCGGTTCGGCGAGTTGTTTTCTGTTCAGTTCTTTTTTGAGAAAAGATTTTACTAACACTGTCATCTAAAATATCCTTTTTAAACAATGGTTTTTTGTTTTTTTCAACTAAAATTTGATTGGGTGGTTCTTCTACAGCAAGCTCTTTTTTATTGAGCACTTCGTTAACAACAACATTATTATTTTTTTGAGTATCTTCTACCTTCTTCAAGCTATCATCGGTGTTTTTTATTGGCTCAAACTGAAAATCTATCCCCATTTTTTTAAATGGTTTTGATATTTGAGTTCGGAGTAGAGGAGAGTTGTTTTGCACTCTTAAAAGCAAGTCTGGGTCAACCCCAAGTTGATTAAAGTTAACGTTGTCAACCAATAGCTGAACAATTTCTTCGATGTTTGAAGATGATACAGCCTCTGTAATTTCGTTAATATTTTCAAATCTCTCAAGCTGTGAGGATGAAGTAACTAAATCGAGGTTAATTAAATCAGTATTAAACAGTTGCTTATAAGCTGTGGACAGTTTAAATAGAAGCTCCTCTGATTTCTTGGCTGACCCCTTGATTAAATAGTGATTAAAATCAGGTTTAATTAATTCTTTAGAGATATTATTAAAAAAATCAGTTTCGGTAATGGGTGTCAGTATGTTTTGTGGGTCTAAAAGATAACCATTTGGAACTGCTTGAATAATTGATCTGTAAGGCTGAAGCGCAGCTCCATCATCAACAGCTACATCCTGACCAATTAATATTTTGGTTTTTTTAAATGTTTTAATTATCTCCTCGATCAAATAATCTTCGTGTTCAAGTTGCCTAACCCAGTTTTCCAAAAGTTGTTCAGTGGACTCAATTTTTGAGGTGACCCTAATAACAAAAATCTTTGGTATATCAATATTTTTTAAATAATTTAATAGATCAGTATTCTGTTGTAGAGATAAGTCAAAAGGCTGACTGAAGTTAACAACCACAATTATTTTGAAAAACTGATTGGTTTGAAGAAGAGACTTAATAAAATCACTGCTGTTTAAATGAATTAGTGGAGTAGAAACAACCGCAATCTGTCGAGAGTATAGATATTCAGTAACTTTTCTTGAAAGAGAACTCTCTTGAGCTACTAAAAGAACCTTTAGTTCTTGATCAAATGATTCAACTTGGAGGACAGACATGGATTAATAATAACCCATACTCAAAAACTAGTCGACAGCAGTAAATTGAAGATTATTTGTTAAAGTCAGTCGCTAAATCAATTGCTTGATTTGCCAACCAATCCGCTTCTTGATTTAACTCTCTTTTTATATGAATAAACTCTGCAGAAACTCCCATCTCCTCAAGTTTTTCCTTACACTTTTTTACCAAAAGGCTCATGCGCTCATCTTTAATCTTCCAACGATCGGACATTTGTTCAACTACTAGCTTAGAATCTAAATAAAAGAGTATGTGTGAGTGAGCTATTTGCTCATTATCAAGCTTTTGGTTAATTAGTCGATGAAGATATTGAATGGCTAAAAACAAGGCCAAATATTCAGCTTCATTGTTTGTTTTTTTTCCAAGATATAAAGAAAGTGAATAATTTATCGACTGAATACTAATTAAAATTCCTGCTCCGGCCATACCTGGATTTCCTCTGGACGCCCCATCTGTAAAAACCTGTATGTTTGAGCGGTTATTGGTCATATTAAATCAGTTAACAGCTTCATTATCTGGTAAATCTTCTTTGAGGCAAATGGTTAAATACCTATGAGGACCAACTGAAGTAGAGTAGGAGCCAAGTTTTTCAAACTCTTCTTTTTCAGCAATAGCTGAGTGCACTAGGTATCTTTCGTAAGAGTTTAAATCATATAGGGTTTGCGGTTGGCCAGTTTCAATGACGGTGTTACCTATCTCAAAAGCCTTATCTATTAATAATTGCTCTTTTTCCCTTAAATAGTTATTAATGTCAAAAAACAGTTTTTTTCCTTCAAGTTCTTCATAAAAAGTTGTATTTAGAATCGATCTAATTGCTCTTAGACCTTGTCCACCTGAGCCAATAAACAGACTCTGTTTTTCCCCTGGTATCTTAAGTATAATTTCAATCCTATTTTCATTCTCCTCACTGCTAATTTCCACCTCACCTTCATCCAAGCCAATAAAATAACATAGTTTAATTAAATATTCCTGAATAGTCATTTTTTACCTTTCTTCTTAGACTGATTATGTTTAATATTTAAAAAAAGTAAGCCTCTTTCCCAATAACTTTTTAATCCTCCTGGACCTGACACAACATATTGCTGAACAATTGCAAATATGTTTGCCACAACCCAATAAACAGCTAAGCCAGAGGGAAACTTTAATGCGATAAAGGCTGTCATAAAAGGCATCATAAATATCATCTGTTTTTGCATGCTACCAGCCATACTAGCCATATCCTCCTCATCTTTATTTTTCTCTTGAATCTTTTTGCTCTTAGATGAGTTTGGGACAATGTCTCTAACTTCTCCACCTGGAGAAATCATTAAGGACATTATTAGCTGAGATACTCCAGCTAAAATTGGAAGCACATAAATTGGATCTGGCTGAGTTAAATCAAGCCATAAAAAGGTGGTGTTTATTTTTATTCCTTCTATCACACCGTCAGCTAAAAATGTGTTTAAAGATCTATACAAACCTAATAAAATAATAATCATTAATACTTGAGGCAAACATCCGGATAGAGGATTAATGTTGTATTTTTTATAAAGTTCTAGCTGTGCTTGCTGAAAACCTTTGTTGTCATTTTTATACTTCTTTTTCAACTTACCAAGCTCAGGAGAGATATCCTTCATCTTCTTTTGGGCTTTGATACTAGGAAGTGAAATTGGAAGAATTAAGCTTTTAATAATAACTGTCATGGCAATGATTGAGTATCCTAAATTGCCAAAAACAGAGTATAGAGAAGTTAATATTAGGGTAAAAAATTGTTCTAACATATCTTAAATTATAATTTTGAGCTAATAAAACTTAATAAAATTATGGACTTCCGATACACAAGAGTATTCTCTTCAAGCCTAAGAAAAAACCAATTAATCCTCTTTTTTTAATATTTTCAGCCATGTAAACACTGCAGGTTGGTGAATGTTTGCACGATGAAATGAAACCAAAATTCGAAATAATTAGTTGATCTTTAATTTCTCTAAGAAATAGATAAACTTTTTTTATTAATCTACTTATCATTTCTTTAACATTCTTTTTCTAATCCGTTAAGAAAAAGCTTGAACTCTTCTGTAAACAAGCTCTTTTCAGTTATTGTTTGATATTTTTTAATTACTATAACTAATATCTCAATGCTTTTATTTTTTATTGTGTGAGATTCAAGTATAGAGTGAACAATTCTTTTTATTTTATTTCTATCAGTGGCTTTAGCGACAATTTTTTTGGGTATTGAAACTCCAAGCTTAAACTCATTATTTATAGAGCCTCTAAAATATAATTTTAGAAAGTTTCCTTCTATTTTCTTTTGTCTAAAAATAGCTCTATCTCTGGGTAAATTTAAGTTTAATCTTTGTCGCTTTGGAAGCATTTTCCAGACTATTTATATCTTTTATTGACAGTTTTTGTCAACTCTTGTCTTTTTTTGTTTCTTCTTTTTTTAACAACCTTTAATCCACCAAGTTTATCACTAACTCGTGCAAAGAATCCATGAGTTCTGGCTCTTTTTTTTGTTTTAGGCTGATATGTTCTTTTTGTCATGTTCTATTCCTGATTTAATCCTTGATAATAAATTTATTTCTCGCACTAAAATTAATATATTTTTTTGCATTAGCTTAAGAGCTAATCCCCTTAAGAGCCTTAATTCTGACTTATTCTTTTGATAAATCTCGCTGATAATTATCAGAATTAAATATTTTAAAGAGGTTGGATTATAAGCTATCGCTCACTTTTTATCAATTACTCACAGAGCATATCGTCTTATTGATTGACTCTGAAAGGCATTACTATATACCTAAAATTATCTCTTTCATCGATGCTAAACATTACTGGTTTAAGACTATCATTAAACTTCATCTCAACAACCCCAGGCTTACAACTACTCAGAAAGTCAAGTAAATAATTAACATTAAAGGAAATCTCAATGCTTTCATTAATGCTACTGAGTAGTGGAAGTTTTCCTGTATAGCTACCTTTTGACAATGAGTTTGACTCAATAATTATTTGAGAGCTTGAGTTGGTATTTCCCTTTTTCTGATTCTCCGTAGAAGAAATCTCCTCACTTTTTATTGTCACAATATTTGATGCCTCTTTTGCTAAAATAGCCGCTCTTTTTAATTCCTGAGAAAATCTCTCCCCATCAAAGACTATGCTTACCGAAAATGTTTCTGGAATTATTTTTTCGTACGGAGGATATTCTCCCTCAATTAATCTCACATAAATATCGCTCTCTCCAACTTCAAATCTTAATTGTTTGAGTTCTTCTTCAGAGTAAATTGTGATTTTTTCTATATCAGACTGCTCAGCTATTTTAAACACTTCTGAAAAGTATCTTGAGGGAATTAAAATTTCCTCATCCTCTTCTTTACCTTTAACTTCAGGAAGGTCCAAAACTGCTAATCTAAACCCATCGGTTGCTACAGCAGTCAACCCCTTTTTCGTTAATTTTATTAGCAGTGTGGTTAATATCGGACGAGCTTGGTCTACACCCGCTGCAAAACAAACAAACTTTTCAATTCTCGCCATCACTTCTTTTGAAAGCTCCATTTTTTTAGTTACAATCTCTGGAAATTCCGGATAATCTTTTGGATCCTGAATAGGAATAGAAACAATGCTTCCATTAGCTTTCATTTTCATTCTATCTTTTTCCAAAATTATCTCAAGAGTTTCTGATTTTAGAGAATTAACCATGTCTTTAAAAACATGCCCAGGAATTGCAATACTTAGCTTCTCTAGTGTTGTAGTAACCACCCTTGATTGAATTCCAAAATAAAGATCAGTTGAACTTAAAGATAGCTTTCCCTTATCAAGTTTTAATAAAAGAGAGGATAGAATTGGCAATTGAGGGTTATTTGGAACAATTTTTTGAACAAAGCGAAGAGCCTTCAATAGCGATTCTCTTTGGATTTTAATGTTTACAGATTTTGTTTTATCAATCGTCATTTTGTAAAGTTTTAAAGAAATGATTGGAGGTAATATCTTACCATGAGTTTTAATTTAATTCTGTATTATTACTCTCTTTATATATAACCTTATACTTAAAAAGTAATAGTAGTAATAGGGGATGTGTAAATGTGAATATTTAATGCTTTTAATCGAGTGATTTTATTTTTTTCTATGTTGGAAAGCTCTTGGTAAATGTTAATAAACAAGTGAAGAAGTTGTTGATGAAAAGGTGGGAATCTAAAGTTGTAAACATTTAATAAAAACAATTCACTCTTTGTTATTAATATTTCTACATAGTTATTTACATACTTTTCCACATTTGTGAATAACCCGCATTAATGATTTTGGCTTATTAATAATTACTTTGATATAGCAACTAATTCTTTTTTTAATTCTTGATAGTCGTTTAAAATTAGATCATCTGATAAAAGAGATTCTTCAATTTTTTCTCTTGCATGCATAATCGAGGTGTGATCTCTATTTGAAAACCATCTTCCAATCTCAACGTACGACATACCAAGGTCATTTTTAAGAATGTACATTGCCATATGTCTAGCCTCGACTATCTCTTTGTTTCTTCTTTTGCCTTTAATTGCTGATTGACTAATTTGATAATGATTACAAACTTTTTTTATAACATTTTGTGGTTTTAGTCGCAGTCTTTCGTTCCTGCTTTCGCCACCTTCTTTTAATAAAATGTCATCAATTAAGTTTTCATTAATCTCTTTCTTATTTAGCTCAGTTTCCGACTGGATTGTGGTAATTACTCCCTCAATTCTTCTTGCGCCATCGACTTTACTAGCAATTTTTTCAGCTAAATTTATTGGAAGAGTTAAGCCTCTTGCCTTTGATTTTATTAAGACAATTGCAGCTTTTAATTCAAGAGACGGTTGCTGAATGTCTACCATTAAGCCCGCTTCAAATCGTGATCTCAATCTGTCTTCCAAAAGAGGAATTTCACTTGGGGACCTGTCTGATGTTAATACAATTTGAGATGATAATTTAATTAAAGCATTAAAAGTGTGAAAAAATTCTTCTTGAACAGCATTTTTACCAGCAATAAATTGAATATCGTCAATTAATAATATTTGGGCACTTCTAAATTTCTTCTTGAACCCAGAGGCTTTTTTGTTTCTAATTGCATCAATAATATCGTTAGTAAACTCTTCGCCGGTACAGTAAATTACTTTTGTACTTGGATCTTTTTTTAAGAGGTGGTGTCCAATTGCTTGCATAAGATGAGTTTTTCCCACGCCAACACCGCCATATAGGAACAGTGGATTGTAGGCTTGGCCAGGTCTTTTTGCTACGGCGGTGGCAGCTGCGTGAGCCATTTCATTGCTTCCGGAAACTGCATAACTATCGAATTGATAATCTAATCTCAACCCCGTTTGTCGAACTGCAGCCGTTATCCTATCTTGACTATTTGACTCTAAGTTGTTTTGAGAGAAAAGCTCCTCTACTGTAGGGGATTTAATATCTTTACCGTCTGGAA
Organism: uncultured Pseudomonadales bacterium; assembly: GCA_964596995.1. Classification (GTDB taxonomy): domain Bacteria; phylum Patescibacteriota; class Microgenomatia; order UBA1400; family PJMF01; genus DAOLOF01. Next base: position 5,584 of record CAZQWI010000009.1, on the reverse strand, counting down.
AATTTTCACCAGATAGATTAAAACCACCAAATTCTCGCTGAGGTTTTGACCTTTCCTCTTGACTTGAAAACATTTTTTTCTTATCGGTAAGAATTTTCATTGGATCGGTAACTCTAATATCAAGCTCAACTCTTTTATTAATTATCGATTCGATGGAACTCTTTAATTGAGAGTATAAGTTTTTCTTTAAATTAGTAGCGTGAAAAGCGCTGGGACTAGAAATAACGCCCTTAGCTCTGGTTTGATCAATAATTTCTATAGAAGTTAATGGATTTAATAAAATCCAGGTATTAAATGCGGCTGGAGAGATTTTCAGTTTAATCTCCTCCTTAACTTGAGACCAAATTAATTTAACCTCATCATTGTTTAGTTGTTGTGACGGCATATGAACAGTATTTAGATTAATCAAGAACCCCTCTCAACTTTTGAGAGCAGAATTATATAAAAAAAAGAGGGCAGAGTAGTTGTCAAGATGTCAAAAAACGGAACAACTATTAAGTATTTATATACATACTTTTCCACATTGAAAAGGGGCAGTTTTTTTACTGAATGCAACTAAGAAACCATTAGGGCTCTTGATAATCATCAATAGAATGATCTCCGGCTCTTTTTGGAGGTTGAGCTTTATTTAAATCTGAAAGATTTGGTGAGTTTGGATATTTTGTTTGTTTTTTAAAAGTGGAACTTTGGGGTTGTAATACACCCACTTGTTGAGTATGAGAACTTGGCTGGATATCACTTTCTTTTGAGATCTTGTGAATATTCTCAAGAGACTCTCTTTTTCTTCTCTCATCTATTTCTCTTGGGTCAGTAGTGATAACCTGATGTTCTTCGGGACTGGCTACTACTCTAAGAGCCACGTGGTTTTGCCCTGCAAAAAACACCCCCTCTCCTACATCCGCAGAAACCAATAATTGTCTTTCTCCTTCTGATAAATAGAATGCTTCAGATAAAACGGGTATTGAAGAACTTGATTGCTTCATTAAAAATTTAATTGAAGCGTTTGAAACTATTGCTTTACCATAATCGTTGTTTAAAAAATCCTCAACGTCTTGAGTGATAGTTGTAATGCCTAAATAATACTTTCTTGCCCTTTTTGCCATTGAGTAAATAAACTTACCGCTATCGGGATGCTGTAAAAAATACCACGCCTCGTCAATAATGAGTAATCTCTTTTTAAAATCTTTCTTAACTCTTGTCCAAATAAAATCAAGAATAACATACATTGCAATTGGACGAAGCTCATCCTCCATTTCTTTTACGCTAAAAACAGTAAACTCATTCTTTATATTAACGTTAGAAGCCTGGTCAAAAATTCCTCTAAAAGAACCGGTGATAAATTTTTCAAGCCTAGCCGCAATATCGTTTGCCTCTTCGCTTTCCATACCAATGATTGTCTTATAGAGATCCTCCATTAAAGGCGGAACGTTTTTCTGTGTTGCTGGATCAGGGGTAATTCCCTTGGCTTTGTAGGTCGCAATTAGCGCTCGATCAAGTAAAGCGTCTTGTTCAGCACTCATTTCTCCCAGCATAACTTTTAATAAGCCATGAAGAGAAAGAATTTTTTGTCCTAGTTCGTTTTGCCCTTCTTCATAGACTTGAGAAAGATCAAATGGATTTATTTTTGCTTGAGAGCCGAAGGTAAAGTTTATATATTCACCACCAACCATAGAACACAAATCTTCATACTCTTGTTCTGGATCTAAAACAATTATTTCGGTATCAAACATTAATTGTCTTAATATTTCCAATTTAACTGTATAAGACTTTCCAGCTCCTGATTTTGCCAAAATGAGCATATTGTAGCTCTCCATCCTAAACCTATCAAACACCACCAGTGACTCATTGTGTTCATTAATGCCATATAAAATACCGGTATCCATTGTTAACTCTGATGAAGTAAAAGGAAATGTGGTGGCAAGGGAAGTTGTGTCCATATTTCGAGTAACTTTAAGATGATCGACTCCCATTGGAAGAGTTGTTTTAAATCCCTCATCCATTTGTAGGGTGGCTTTTTTTGACACAATTAGCAAAGCTCCAAGAGTAGACTGAATGGATTTGGTGATTCGATCAAGTTCTTTAACAGAATCAGCTTTTATAGTTACATACAATCCAAATTGATAAAAGCGCTCCGAACCAGCCGCGAGTTGCTCTCTAATCACTCTGGCGTCATTGAGCTTAATTTCTGTATTAATATTGCTAATTTTGCCCGATCTAACATCAGATTGAATCTCAGCCTCCATTTCGGTTATTTTTCTCTTTAGGTTGTCTAGAATCTCTGAACTATCCATTGGAAAGATAAACATCGAGATATTGGTTTGAGTGGGAAAGTTTATTAAAGGCGAAAGCCAGTTTGCCGGTACAGAGCGAGGATATCCAGCCACAAACAAGGTTCTTGAGTAAGTAGAATTAATTTTTTGATATGTGAAGTCAACCTCAATGGCCTCTGGAGCAATGATATCTTGAATCGTAACAAGACCTCTGGAAAACTCCTCCACTTGTTTGAGTTCCATCTCTCTCAAACCTTCATCTGACGTGGGTTCGGTTTTTTTATTTAAAAAGGGTAGGTTTAAAAGAGGCATTGTTGTGTCTATTTATTCAATCGATTATTAAATTTCAGCTATCGGAGGTAATGAGTCTACCTTAGCTTGATTAGTATCTTTTTGTTCACTTAAATCTCCCTCTTCTATAACTGAAGTTGAAACAGGTGGTTGAGTAACAGCTTCGGTGGAGCTGTTTAACTTTTGTGGAGTAGCTAAACTCGGCTCTATTGTTTCAGGTGGCTGATCTGAGCTCTCTGATGTTGGTGGAGGAGTAATGGCTTGAGTAGCTGGTTCTATTATGGTTGGCTCGCTGCTTTGGGTTGATTGAACAGTAGGGGTTGGCTCAATAGTTGGCTGGTTGCTATTTTGTGTGGGGATAACGCCTGCTTCTCCAGCTTCCTGTAATGCCTGGTTAATTGTTTTTTGAAGATCTTCTTCAGTGGCCTCCGATTGTTTTGTTTCAGTTGTAGGAGACTGGATAGTTGCTGGCTGAGCTGAAGGTTCAGTTATTTCTTGATTAGTTATAGTGGTTTGTTGAGGCTCTGTTGTGAGTTTAGCTTCGGGGTTAATAGAAGGTTGAGTGATTATCTCTGGAGATACTTGTGTTGTTGTTGGACTTGAGCTTGTTTCTTGAGTTTTTACCTCAAAATCATCTAAATTTTCTGAAAAATTTATTATTGATGGTGCCTGAGTAGGCTGAGTCCCTGGTTGAACAAACATTGGCTCTGGAGTATTAACTTGAGTATTAGTTAATATATTATCTCCCAAAGGAGGAGAGGAGATCTCTGATTGAGGCACAACATTCTGAGTTTGAGCTGTCACTACATCAGCGGTTTCAGAAGCAGTTTGATTGTGAAGAGGCTGTTGAGGAATCTGTTCTTGAGTAGTTGCAAGTTGACCAATGGGCTCAACTCCTGCTCCAGTCACGGCTTGAGTAGCTAAGCCTTGTTGAGTTGAGAAATTATCCTGTTGAGTTTGATTGGTTTCAACATAACCCACTTCTTCTGTCTGCCCAGATGTTTGTTGGGGCTCTTGTTGATTGGTTGGTGGCTCTGCTGCTTGTTGAATAACTTGGGTTTGTTGAGGATCTTGTTGCATAGGTTGTTGAGGTGGATAAAGTTCTCCTGTTTGATTAATAAAATTAGCTTTTACTAGGGGGGTAGTATATTGATTTGTGTCTGTTAACTCCTGTCCCTCGCTGGCTTCAGGATTGTAACTTGTGTAAAAAATTCTAATTATTTCTTGAGTGGTGAGTTGGCGTGAAAAAAGACCAATTCTGGAAAATTGACTAATCAAATGATCTCTTTTTGGAGAAAGAACTGCCTCAGCTTTTTCTAAAATGACTGATTTTTCAAAACTAGAAATGTCAAAACCGCTTTTTCCTGGAACAAAACTATCGGCTGTAATAAGTCCAAGTTCGGTTGGGTTGGCTGGAACGGTCACAAAAAACTTTTTATCTAAGACATTTCTCTCTTTTATTACGTCTGAAACAAACTGTCTGTATCTAGCAATTCTTTCTCTTTTGAGATCGGTACTAGCTTTTTCCTCTTGCTGTTTGAGTAAATTTAGATAATCGGTCACATCCTTGGTTTGAGACTGAACAATTATCTGAATTGGGTAATTAAGTGAATTGAGCAGAGCGGCGTATGTGTAAATAACTGCGTCTTGCTCAGCTTCAGCCAACAAGCCAAAATTCATTGCTCCTACAGATAAAACAATGCTGACAGTTCCATCTTTTAGAATAATAAAATTATTAGTGATGTCGTAAATATCAAGAAAGTTTTGAGCAGTTGATTGAGATTGTGGCTTGGGCAGCATGATTTATATAGTATAAAACAGATTTTAATAAAAGATAAACAATAATTATATTTGCGTTTTATTTTTTAAGAGATCATAAAAAATAACTAGCCAACCGCCCTGATTTCCAATGGTTCAATTTTTTCACCAGTTAAAGTAATTTTTACGGGGTTAAACGTTTGGCTGGGACTACTTACATGAAGCTCATACTCACCACTTTTTAAGTGTCCTGAAATTAAAAACTGCCCAAGTGAGTTGCTATTGGTGGCGGTGATTGTGCTTCCCTCAGAGCTTTTTATCTCAATGAGAGCATCCTCTATCAGCTCATCAGAGCTTGATAATACTATACCTCCGACTTGATTTAATTGAGTCCCAGAAAGCGGAAAGGGGGCATCGATCTTTGGTGGAGGGGGTAAAACAACTGGCTCTGATGTTTTTTTTTGTTTTGTTGCTGTAGCCACTTCCTCAGTTTGAATGCTGGCAGTTTGTTTCTCATAGCCTTCTTCAGCAATGGTCTGTTCTGTTTGTTTGTCATAAACCACTGTCGAGGAGTTCTGAGGACTTTGAACATTTTTATTATTCATTTTTTGAATTTTTCTTACCCTTACCTTTAAATCAGGTTTACTGCTTTGTTGATTTATCTCAACATCTGGATTAGTGGTGATTTGAACAGTTTGAAATGAGTTTAATAATCCAGATATTCTTTTCTGTTCTTCAATATCAAAACTATCTTCTTCTAGAAATGGTTGATTAATTGACTGCAAATATTGATAAATTCTGGTTTTTCTAGTTGGGGTTAGATCAAGGCTAGAATCAACATTATCACTTCTATCTTGAGGAACATAGGTAAAAGCATCGGGAATTTTTGGTTCTCTTTTCCAGTAAAATTTTGTAGGTTTAAACATCACTTGAAAAAAGGTTGTGATCCAGTGGTCCAGGGGTCTTTCCTCAAAGGGAACGAATGCTGCCAACACTCCAGTTCCCGCAAATAAAATAATGGCTGGCCAACGAATAATTCCTGGTAATCCTGATTTGAAAAAGATTAGCGCAATAATAGAGCCAACCAGTATTTCAGCAAACTGTTTAAGCGTCATGCTTCCAACTAAGTGAAAGCGATAACCAGTGATGTCTTGAGGTATTGGGTGTTCGCGCATGCGATTAGCTGGGCTTAATCATTAATATGACAATGCTATCATGAAATGGGCCTACCATACAAACTCAAGGTCTGGCGCGCCAATTTCTTC
>CAZQWI010000008.1:0-17860 GCA_964596995.1 uncultured Pseudomonadales bacterium | reverse complement strand
TTAGCCAAATTTTCAAGATACGCTATCGCTTGTTCTGTAAATTCTCCAAACATATGTTTTTATTAAATTTATATTTTATTGATCAACTAATCTCAAAAGAGTCATTATAGTGGGTATTTATAAAATTAAGCAACTGCAAACTAGTTTTTCTAAATTTGCACAAGCACATTATTTATGATTACAATGATAATCTATGACCGAAACATCAACAGCATCAAACTCAAAATTTACCCTGATATTTATCATCTTAATAGTCAGCACTATTGCTTTAATTTTTATTTTAAATCAAAAGAAAAAACCTATTAATCAAGATATCTCTCTAGATGACACTATTTTAATTGAGAATGGCAGCAACGATAATCAAGCAAATAGCCCCATTAATAATCAGCAAGCAGAAAGCACCAACAAAATGATAAATAAAACCCAAATGACCAAACCCTCAATGATCATAGATCAATCTAAAGAGTATTTTGCCAACTTTGATACAAACCTTGGAAAATTCAAGATTAAGCTCTTTGCCGATATTACTCCAGTTACAGTCAATAACTTTGTCTATCTTGCTGAGGCTGGCTTTTATGACGAGCTTATTTTTCACAGAATCATTAAAGATTTTATGATTCAGGGAGGATGTCCTTTGGGCACTGGCACTGGAAGCCCTGGCTATAAGTTTGAGGACGAGAGTAATGAACTACCTCTAGTAAAAGGTTCTTTGGCGATGGCAAACTCTGGACCAAACACCAATGGCAGTCAATTTTTTATTGTAACCGCCGACTCAACTCCTTGGCTTGATGGTCTTCACACTAATTTTGGAGAGGTGATTGAAGGAATGGATATTGTTGAAAAGATAGGTTTGGTTCAAACTGGAGCTAACGACAAACCAACACAACCAGTTATTATTAACTCTGTCACCATCAGTAATAATTAAGGCTTAATTAACAATCATCTATCTATAATCAAACTGATAATTTTTATCACCTAAAAAACCAGTAACTTCTGGCTGAATAATTTCGTTTGACTGATGTAACAATCCAGAACGAACCGTATACAATCCATATTTGTCATCAATCTCATCAATAGCTTGTTCTATAGCCTCGTTTTTATGCCAAGAGGGCAGTAGCGGAGTTGATAATTTTTCTATTTTGGAGGTTAAGCTCAGTGACACTATAAATTTAATCGGCGAAAATGAATTTTGCCAATCGTTTTTTAGCCATCGACTAAAAATATTCATCATCTCAGAAGTATGATTGACAGAATCTTTAAAGGTAATATGTTTTTCCCAAAAAATATTTTCGCTTCCAACTAAAATCAGCCTTAAATGTCTTCCAGCTAAACCCATTCTTCTCGTTTTATAAATCACTTCTCTGGTTAAGTTAAAAATAATTTTTTTTATTTCAGTTACATCACTTACTGTGTTGCGAGTGGTAATTGATCTGCTCACAGATCTTGCTTCATGTTGAGCAAACTCCAAATCACCCAAAAGAGAAAGATGGTGTGGCTCCTCCCCATAAGCCATCTTAAGTAATTCCCTTGCCCAAAATGGACCAAACCAAGACTCCAAATCAGATTGTGCATAAAATCTGATTTGATAAGGACAATAAATTCCAAGTTTTTCTAATTTTTTTGAAAGCCTGCGACCAATCCCACACACATCATTGAATGAAACCGTGGCCAAGATAGCATCTAAGTTGTTGTCATTTATCTCAAAAACCGATCCTTTATCAGCAATCTCTGCAGCTAACTTGGCAAGCAATCTATTTTCTCCAATTCCAACATTAGCCGTTACCCAATCTCCCAACTCTATTTTTATCATTCTCTGAATGTCTTTACCCAGTTGATAAGAATCCTTATATAGATAATTTGTGCAATCGGATATATCTACAAAGGCTTCGTCAAGAGAATAAACTTGAACAGCTGGTGAGATCTGTTCAAAGATTTTTTTTAATTTTTTAGTTGCACTTAGATAGATCTCAAAATCAGTTGGAACCTCAATTATTTCTGGGAAAAGACGTTTTACCCGATGAAGATTGTCTCCTGTTTTGATTCCTAGCTTTTTGGCTTCTTTAGAAGCGGCAATAATACAAGTTCTACCAGCATCTTTAACCACTACCACAGGCTTACCTCTTAAAAAAGGATTCTCTTGCTGAGCAATAGTCGCAAAGTAAGAGTTGATATCTACTAGTAAAAATAAAGACATTAGCATTATATAAAGATATTAATCATCAATCCAAACAGACTGAACTACCCACTTTTGAGAGACTAAATTAAAGAGAAGACGATATAAATTACCATTAGCCAGAACTGAATAAATCTTGCATTTAATCAAACCCTGTTTATAATCCGAAATAAGAGTAATCTCGTTAATCTTTAGCCGTTGATTATTCCACTCGAACCAGACTGGCTTAAAAGCAGAACAATGAAAAATACCAGCTACTTTTATAGGTTCGTTAATTGTTTGGTTCATAAATACAATACTCAGTAAAACGAATAATACCCAAAGATACAATCACACAATCAATATCAAAATATCTCAATTTGACAATTGACGTCTTTAATATATAAATAAAATGTTAGGCAAATAGTAATTAATTAAATAGAGGAGGCAATATGGCCAAAACACTTATCGTCTACGGCTCAACCACCGGCAACACAGAAATGGTGGCAGAACAAATTATGGAACATCTCGAAGGTCACGACCCAGTAATGCAAGATGTGGCTGATACCAATCCAGATGATTTTCAAAATTACGAAGTGGTGATCATGGGTTCATCCACCTGGGATGACGGATTATTGCAAGCAGACTTTAGAGAATTTGCTGAAGGTCTAGACATAGATCTTAGTGATAAAAAAGTAGCTGTTTTTGGTCTTGGAGACGCAAGTTATCCAGATTTTTGTGAAGCTGCTAATATTTTGGAGGAGTTAGTTGGAAAACTTGGAGGAGAACTGCTAATTGAACCTCTAAAGATTGATGGATTCCCAGACGAAGAAGAGAATGAGGAGAAGATAAAGGCTTGGTCTGCTAACATTGTTAGCAAGATCTAAGTTTTTGATTGTAAAAGTATTAAACTGCGGCCCCGTAAGGGGCCGCAGTTAATTAATTTAACTATTAAAAAGAAAAAGCTTAAGACTTGGTATTCTCTTTACCAGCTGACTTTACCATTTTTGCAAGTTTTTCCTTAGCTTCTTGGGTAACACTTTTTATCTTATTCTCAGCTAATTCTTTAACTTTTTCAGGATCTTTTTCTACCTGGTCTTTTAGCGATTTTGCTTTTTTCACCGTTTCATCAATTGCTTTTTTTGTTTTTTTTCTATTTTCATCTCTTGACAAAAAAACAGCGGCAGCACCCATAGCTATTCCCGTCAAAAATGAAAAAAGACCTTTATTATCTTTTGACATAAAAATTTTCAAAATAATTAATATAAATCTCACTTTATCAAATCTCTTGATAAATAGCAAAACCCCCTCTGTCGAGGGGGTTTAAGTAATTTTATCTAGTTGCAGCAGTTAAACCGTTACGATCGATAGCGTATTAGTACAACCTTCCTGCAAGTGAGATCCATAAGTGACTAAAACGTTTTGGCCCTTCTTAAGCCAACTAACTTTTCCAATCTTTTTCATTAAATCAAAAGCATTGGGAATAGTTTTGTCACCCCACTCAACCAGATGAGGAATAACGCCAAAATATAGAGTCATTTTCTGATAAACTCTCTCATTATCTGTCAGAACATGCACAGGAACTTTTGGTCTATTTCTAGTGATAAAAGCTGCTGTGGCACCACTAGCTGTAACACAAATCACCTGATCAATTTTTACTGGTTGACTATGAAGTAAATTTGCCGCTGCATAGGCCACATTGGGCATATAATCACAGCTAATACATTCACTCATATCAACTTCAGTACGCGTTTCATTAAATTGAGCAATTTTTGCTTGAACCTCAACAGCTTTTACAGGAAATTTACCTTGGGCCGTTTCTCCTGAGAGCATAACTGCGTCAGTTAAATCATAAATAGCATGAGCCACATCACTAACTTCTGCGCGTGTTGGCATTGGGCACTCGATCATCGTCTCCAACATGTGAGTGGCAGTTATTACTGGCTTTGCCTGTTCTCGACATTTCTTGATCATTATTCTTTGCCAATAGGTTAACTGTTCATAAGGAACCTCCACACCTAAATCACCTCTAGCAATCATGATCGCATCAGAAGCATCAATAACTTCATCGAGATTGTCTAATGCTGCTTGATTTTCAACCTTAGCTATAATGTCAGCATGCAATTTTCTCTTTTCAAGCTCTTTTCTTAGTATCTCAATATCTTTTCTATCTCTAACAAATGACAGGGCTACATAATCAATCTCTTCATCTCTGGCACCATCTAGCTGACTCATATCTCCTTCAGTTAAACCTGGCATATCAGTTACAACTCCTGGCAAACTTAAGGTTTTTCTCTGTTTTACGGTAAAGGAGTCAAGAGCAGCTGCTTCAACTACATCACCACTCTTTGCTATTGCCTCATATTGGCATAATCCATCGTCGGTCAAGATAATTTGGCCTGGCTCAATTACCTCAATAACGTTTTTGGGGACTAAAACTAAATTAGGCTTATCGCATTTTTCATTAGAAGAAAAATAAACTGAGTCTCCCTCCTTAACCTTATAACCAATTTCTTTATATTCTTCTGGTAAATTGATACGAATTTCTGGACCCTGAAGATCAAGCAAAACACCAATCGGTTTCTTTAATTCTTTGGCAATTTTTTTTACTCTAACAATTCTTTCATGATGCCATTCTGGAGTGCCATGCTTAGTATTAAAACGGGCAACGTTCATTCCAGCCAAGATTAGCTGTTTTAGTGTTTCTTCAGATTCTGAAGCTGGACCAATAGTAGCCACAATTTTTGTAAGCTTATCTGAGGTTTGTTGGGAGATGATTTTTGTCATAGATATTTTCTAGTTATTAATTTTTTAATTCAATTTATTGTATGTATCCATAATACATCATGATGACTAGAGATTGCATTATATACCAAAATGAATATTTTTCATTCTTCAATAACATCAATCGCACGAAAACAATGAGGTTAAAACTCCTTTGACTCAATCAATTGTAGCTCGATCTCCAATTCTTTTCTGGTATTTTTAAATGAATCTTGAATCATGCCAATCAAACTATCATTGCACTCTTGTTCGGGTGGCGTAAGCAACACTATTCTCATTATTTGCTGATCGTTTTCTAAAGAAATAATATCCAAGTAAATAATTGTAGAGCTTGGACACTCTCTGGCGACAATCGTCTGAACTTCTTTCTGATACTCTTCATACAATAATTTTTCATTTTTTTCCTGCTCTCTCAACTCTGAAACGGTTGTGTTAATAACATTCAGCTTCATCTTTACATCACCGCTCACCATTCTAGCCAGCTTCAAAGTGAGATCATTTTGATCAATACTAGAAATATAAGTACCCTCTGGTAGCAATAATGTTGATCCAATCTCGGCATCTGTCTTCGATTGGTTAGTAGAGATATGTATTTTTAAATCATCAATTACTATTTTTGGATATGCTGCCGTTAATTCACTGATAAATGTTTTTGAGAGTTCATTTGTTAACGTTGATTTAGTAATTCCCTGAAATAACTCAAGTGAAAAAATAATTGCAAAAGCCACTAGCAATAGTGTAGTTCCACTAACACCCAAACTAAATCTTTTTTTCTCATCATCGTTATTTGGCCTAAATTTCAATAAATAGAAAAAAATTGAACTGCTAAAAACTACTGCAACGATATTGGTCAAATACATTCTTAAAGACCCAAATAGTATTTTGTCGTTCATAAAAGTCAATCCTATGCCAGCATTACTCAAAGGAGGTAAAATCGATAACGATAAAGCCACACCAGCTGCGGAAAAAGAGATATCTGGATTACAAATAGCCAAAACACCAATGATGCTCGTAATTAAAGCTACAACTAAATCAAACAGCGTTGGATTTGCACGATCAATTATCTCTCCAGTAATTTGTGAGTTGGGAAATAGCATAGAAATCAAGCCACTAAAAACCAAAACTATTAGAGTACTTAAACAAATCATAAAAAATGATTTTTTCAATATTTTCTTTTCTCCAGAAGCAATGCCTAAAGCCAACCCAATTACTGGCCAATATAATGGAGCCATTAACATTGAACCCATAATAAAAACCACGTTATCAGTCAATAAACCCAAAGTAGCCACTATTCCGGAACCGATTAATAAAATTAAATACTCAAAATTAATCTGCAGATTATCCTCGATGCTATTGATAACATTAAGTCTTTGGGATAACTTATTAGAGATTCCCAAACTATCAAAAATCGTCGAAAAAAATTTTGAAAAAAGCATATGTTTGTATTACCAGTATAATACTCATTCAAAGACATTATCAATTGATCCTCTTCAAACTATAATTAAGTATTAACTTATGACATTCTTTTCCTCATTAAAAAAACAACTTTCTACTTTTATTCTTTTATACCTACGTTTCTGGGCAAGGCTTCAACTTAGAAAAAGTAAGGCAATTACCATTGGTATTACTGGTACATCTGGAAAAACCAGCGCTCTTCATTCAGTGGCAGCTATACTTCAAGATCACATTAGTATCAAAGTCAGTCACAAGGCCAACAGCGAGAGCGGTTTACCTATAAATATTTTGGGGCTTTCAATCAATAAGTACTCATTTATTAACTGGCTATTGATCTTAATTAAAGCTCCATTTCAATTTTTATTTTATTGGCCTAAACATCAAGTCTATGTTGCAGAAATGGCAATTGATTCACCCCATTCTCCAAAAAACATGTCGTATCTCTTGAGTTTTTTAAAACCAACTATTGGTATTTTTTTGAATGCTGGATCAGTTCATGGAGAGAATTTTGACAGGCTTGCCAACTCAAAAGATCCACAAAAAAGAAAGGAGGAGATAACCAAACTAATTGCCACCGAAAAAGGAAAGTTAATTCAATCTCTTCCCAAAAAAGGTCTGGCAATTTTAAACCTTGACGATAATCATGTTGCTGATTTTCAAAAATTCTCAAAGGCTCCGACTTTATTCTTTGGAAAAACAAAAAATAGTCACGTTAGATACATAGAGAGTCAGCACTCAGTTTTGGGTTCAGAATTTTTATTCGAGATTGAAGGAAAACGGTTTTCAGCTAAATGGAGGAAGATGGTTTTTCCAGATCATTATGGATACACATTTGCAGCTGCGATCGCTGTTAGTCAATATTTAAATCTTGCTCCAAAAAAAGCTATTAACTCGCTCCAAAAAAACTTTTCGATTCCACCTGGACGATCGTCGCTAATTAAGGGAATTAATAACTCACTAATATTAGATAGCTCTTATAACTCATCACTCAAGCCCCTGATTGATTCTTTGAAATTACTTGAGAGTATTGCTCCAAAAAGAAAGATGGCTTTGTTAGGAGACATGAGGGAGTTAGGAGAACAAACAAAAATCGACCATCAACAAATTGTTCCTGTTATTCAGCAATGTTGCGATTTAGTGATTTTAGTTGGTCCAAACATGAAAAAATTTGTGTTGCCCATATTGAAAAGAAGTGGCTTTGATGTTCACTGGTTTTCTTCAGCTTACCAGGCAGGGGAGTGGTTAAAAGGTGAACTTCAATTAAATGACATACTACTTGTCAAAGGCTCTCAAAATGAGCTCCTTTTAGAATCAGCTGTAGAGATGCTAATGGCCAATCCAAGACAAGCTAATAATTTGTTATGCAGAAGAGGTGAATATTGGGATAAAAGGAGAGAAAGACTTCGACAACTCTACTCTTAATTGGTAGAATGTAAAATAATATTTTTTTATCAATTAATTATCTTATAAATATAAATAAAAACAATCAAAAAGAGTCTATGACTAATCAATCAAAACAAAAATCATTTAATCCTGTCTTGATAGCTATCATATTCGTAGCGGTCATTGTTATTGGAGGTTTTATTGGTATAAAAGCAGGGTTATTTACTCCACCAAATTGGCTAGCAAAAAATATGCCAGAGTCTACTATGCCACTACTTTCTCACACCAGCGACATCTCTACAGGAGAAGCTAAGTTGAGCATAATGGTTGAAACTGGTAGTCCTGGCGTTTGCGAAATTTCCCAAAAGGATAACCCAGAGGAAAAAATAACATACTATATCGACGGAGAAAAAATGTTGATTGTCATCAACAACGTAGTTGATGAAAAAAATCATGTCACCAACGTTTTAACTGATATTGATTGGCAATATACTTGGGTAGAAGGAGAAACCAAGGGAACAAAAATGAGAATTCCTTCTGAAGAAGAGCTGCAAGAAATGCAAAAAGAAGCTGAAGAATTTGTTGAATCACAAGAGTTAGAAGGTGATTGGGATGTTTCAACAATTGAGGCTGACGAAGACGATCGCTACGATATCGATTGTCAACTTAAAAGAGTTGATTCCTCAATCTTCAACATACCTACAGATATTGAGTTTACCGATCTCTCTGAAATAATGAAGACAATGGAAGATCTAGGTGATCTTGATCTCGATACTGATCACTCTGACGACTTCTCATTTGATCAAGCTGATCAAGCCAAGATGGAAGAGTGGGCAAAAGAGATGGAAAAAACAATTCTAATTGAAGAATAAATCATCGCTAGCCAATAATTTCTACTCTCCTTTTTTCTTGGGTGAGTAGTGAGTGTAAAGAAGTTCAAACTTCCTGTCATCAGATTGACTCTTTGCGTACTCTAAAAACTCTTTGGCAACTGGATTTTGATGAGCTTGACGCATCTTCATAGAACTATCAATGCTATACAAACCCTCAATCCGTTTGGCAGTTTTTTCATCACTCGCAGGAATTGGTTGACCTCCTCCACCAATACATCCACCTGGACAAGCCATAAACTCAATGTAGTGGTAAGCCTCAGGATTATCTTTAACTTCTTTCATTAAGGTATGCATGTTAGTTGCCAAAGTAGCTACCGCTACTCGCAAAGTTTTCCCTGCCAAAACCACTTCAGCTTTTTTGATACCTTCCATACCACGAACTTGTTCAAACTCAACTTTTTCTAGATCTTTACCTTCAAGCAGAAAAGCTGCTGTTCTTAAAGCTGACTCCATTACTCCTCCAGAGGCTCCATAGATCGCAGCTGCGCCACTATACTCTCCATAACTATCAAGCTCGCCATCTTCTAAAGCCATCAGATCAATATCATTCTTCTTGAGTAAATAGGCGATTTCTCTTGTAGTTAACACGTAATCAACTGGCCATTGGTCATCTACTTTTAGTTTCTCATGGCTAGCTTCATATTTTTTGGAAGTACAGGGCATAATCGAGATCACTCGAATTGTCTTTGGATCAATTCCTTCTTTTTCTGCCCACCATGTTTTATAAGCTCCACCAGAATGAATTTGAGGAGAGCGTGACTCGGTTAAATGAGGAATCATCTCTGGATAATAAAACTCAACAAATTTTACCCAAGCTGGACAACATGAGGTAAACATTGGCATTGTTCCACCATGTTTAATTCTTTCTACCAACTCCTCAGCTTCAACCATAGTGGTAATATCAGCGCCCATATTTACATCAAAAACATGTTGAAAACCTAATTTTCTAAAAGCAGTAAACATTTTTTTCTCTAAATTTAAGCCAACTTCTGCTCCAAACTCTTCGCCTACACTGGCGCGAACTGAAGGAGCCATCTGTACAATCGTTACTAGCTCTGGATTTTTCAAAGCCAGCTCAACTTGTTTAATCTGCGATTGCTCTCGAGCTGATTTAACTGGACAGTTTGTTGTACATTGACCACAGTAGATACAGTCAATCTTTGGATCATCGCTCGCTACCACATGTTTTGATCTTCCTTCACCTTCTAGTTTTAAGTAATTAATGCCTACTCGCTGACAAGCTTCGACACATTTATTACAGCCAATACAGACCGTTGCATCTAACTCAGCTGCCTGAGCCATTTGGTGAACTGGAAAAATCCCCTCGTCGTTTGGATTGTTAAAGTCAAACTTCAAAACATGATCAATTTTTTCTAATAACTCAGGGTTTTGATTATTCTTTATCAAATCTTTTTTAATAATCTGAAATGCTTCTCTGCGATGCTGTCTAGCTAATCCAGAATGTAACCCAATTCGCATTTTGTCACTCAACATTAACTCACCGGCTGAAACTACTTTGCCATTTACTGAATCTTCAACCAAATCAGTGTGGACAATCTCTCCAGAAGGGAGTTTATAAGCTAAATCTAAAAGCTCAATTTTATTTTCTTTTAGAACTTCAGTTAACTTTTTTTCTTCTTGAATCTCGATTTTTTGACGATCAATACGAACTTGAATTGACATAAGAACTTTTCAATTTTTATTAATTACTTAGAAAGGGTGATGTTTTTATAGCTTCTAAGAAAAATGTAAGCAATTAAGCCACCCGTTAGAGCTGTAATCAACTGTGGCCAGCTGAACATCGCCGAAGCATTGCTTAAAAACTTTTGAGGTAATAATGCAGTTAACAGATATTGACTCACAAAATAGAGAAGGGCAAACTTGCTCACCGAAGCCACTATTACAGCAGTAGTAAAATTCTTTTTTTCAACTCCAGAAAAGATCATCACATAGACAGCATTTGAAAGCATAATAAATGGAACAATTGGCGCTAGTGCCAATGGTAATAGACCTCTTGATAAAGCAACTACGCTTGGGATTAATCCTATGGTAAGAGCTGCAGATGAACCTAATACCATGGTAGCAATTAATAAAATAGCGTTAACGAGTGGTCCGGTAATAGCCTGTTGATGAATGATCGATGGCAAAAATATTGATAAAAAAAGAAGAGAAAAGTAAGCGAAAGTTTTATTATAAGTAGAAACCGAAATTCTAGAAACTATTATTTGTTGCATATAAAAAATGATTTGTAGATGTAATAAGTAGTATACAACAAATACAAAATGCGCAAATTTTTTATTTATTTAAGAAGTAAGCTTATTTACCAAGGAGCAAGCTTCATAAAACCCCAATTCTGAATAATTCCTCATAAAACTGTTGGGGAACACAACCAGAATAAATGCACTAGTGAGAAAACCGATATATTTTCCAGGGTTCTTCTTCCAATTGATACATCTGCCTCAATCAACCCTCTTTACAATTTATCATGACTATTTAATCCAAGATTCCTTCAAGGTACCTAACAAAAATTTTAGTACTTCAGGAACTTCCTTACCTGTTTTCCACAATGATTCAATGCTTTTGACAATATAACCCTTTGGACTAAATTTCAGTACTTCAGTACCGGGATTTCCAGGCATCCAATAAGGAACCCCATTCGGGTAAATAACTGATCCTGGATCATATCCCACTATTTTTGATGAGGGTAGAGTATTAATAAATAAGTGGAGAGGATTATATTTCAATACAATTTCTGCTACATCACCAACGCTCCTAGCCTTATACATTCCCATATTTATCTTACTGGCCCAGGTAAACTTTCCATTAAACTTATGTGGAGTAAACTGAGTAAAATCAGGAAAGTAGTAATACATCATGAATTGCAATGTTTCAAAATGTTTTTTATATCGGTGTAATAACAAACCTTGTGTTTGGGCTATCTGAACTTTATCTAAAGGTATATAAAGATTATCTGGCTGAGTAATAATATATTCAACACCACTAATTTCCTTCCTTTCCCAAGAAACCTTACTATTTTTATCAACTGGTAAAGGAATTACTGTTCCTGGAACCAGTTGAATTATTGGAACTAAATTTCCATCTATCATCTTAAGTATTTGTGAATCAACTCCAGATTTAACAACTGCAGTTAACCAGCTATTGTGTTGTCCAATTGAGTCTTGAGTCCCAAAAAATTCTGGAACCATTGAGGGAGAGTTAAAAAAGATAGAGCTCAAAAATTCTTTTTTTGTTAATAATATCTGTTTAGTATCACCGTTGGCGTCTACTGGTTCTTTTCCAACGATGATCATTCCATTTTCATTAATTTCTACGCTATTAATCAGTCCCTGCAGTTCTTGAAGATACATATTTTTTGACAAATCAGAAGAACCTGAAGCATTTGTCAATTCATTCACTAATTGTTGAAGAGTGTCTTTAATTGGTTGATCATCAACATTCGAAAAAAGATATACTAGAAAATTATTTCTTCTATCTTTTTCATCAGTATTAATCGATCCTATATAATCAAACTCATTGATTTGATGAGAATCGTCAGACATATCGTTAAAAACTTCTGCGGCTACATTTTTAATCTGAAAAATCTGCAATAATGCAGAATCGATATTCTCATTCAACAGATTATTAATCTCTTTTTCATCTTCTAGAGCTAGAGCTCTTAAATAACTAACTCCAATATTATAGGCAGCCAAAAAACAATTTTTTGATGTTTCTAATTCAATATCAGAACCTTGATTTGTACCCCACCACCATCTATTAAAACCCAATCTTAGCCAGGCAGACATTAAGCTTGCTGTTTTTGATCTTATCTCTCCTTCATAATAACTTGGGACTTCTTCTTGAATTGAATCTTCATCAAACTCACTACTATTCTTTGCAACAGACTCATAGGCCATTTTTGAAATTATTGGTAAACTTGATCCTTGCTCATTGAGCATAGATAGCAAAATGCTAGTTTCTCGGCCAATTAGCTCCCAAGCCAAATGTGCCTCATTTCTCGCAATATTAATGTTGATGTGACCTGAATTATTTTCAACTGGAAAAGTGCTTGCCCCAGAAGATAATATTTGGTTTAACTTTTCAGTTAGTTGTTCAATTGACAATCCCTTATATTTCTCAAATATGTAATCAGTGTCGAATTCAGAAAGATCTAGAGAAGAAGGAGAAGTTGGTTCTGTTCCGCTAGGCTGAGGAGCTGTTGTTACTCCCGTGCAAGCTGCTAAAAAAGCACATGTAAAAGCACCGAAACCTATTAAAAACTTTCTTCGACTTAATCGTTCTTCTAAAATTGGTGGCATATTACTGATTCCTAGTTGCTTCAATTAATTCATAAACATCTTTATAGGCATCTCTTTGAACTTTATCCTCAGATAACATCACATACACCAACTCTGGAGGAATATATTGAGCTACCGCTGTTAAAATTTCATAAGCCCAGACTGGCAATAATGTACCAGAATAACCCAAAGCTAAGTACATTAGCGGCACTAATAACATTAATCTTAAAGATGGTCCGTAGGCTTCCATCCATCTATTAAAAAATGAGTCTGAAAGAACATATCTTGCCTGATCTCGATGAACTTTAAGTTCGATAACGGTTGGCATATTAACCATTTTTTTTTGAAAATCCACCCCAGCATTTGCCAAAGCCTCAACTAAGTTAGGTGGAATTGGTAAAGATCTTATATCAGAAATCGTACCACTAAATAATAGTAAATACTCTCCATCCCAACTAACAGTTGGTTTAATTTTTGCTTTTGGACCAATAATCGGCATTCCCGCGGCAGTTTCATCAGC
This sequence comes from uncultured Pseudomonadales bacterium, assembly GCA_964596995.1. Lineage (GTDB taxonomy): Bacteria > Patescibacteriota > Microgenomatia > UBA1400 > PJMF01 > DAOLOF01. Next base: position 4,378 of record CAZQWI010000008.1, on the reverse strand, counting down.
AGAATAAGAACCATTGTTAATTGCTACTTTTAAACGTTGCATTCCCAACATTGGAATTTTTATTTTAATCTCAAATCCTGTACCCATTGAAAGAACGACATCCATCGAATCAGCTGCTGTTCCTGGAGTCCACTCTGGATATGGTTGATTCCAGTCAATTGGTAAACGAGGATAAGCTGTTCCTTGAGTTGTAACCTCATCATTTCGTCTTTGATTTGTCATCAAATAGTGATAAAGCTTAGATGCGTAAAGAGGAATTGAACTAGTAGTTGTAACCCCCTCAGGAGTTAAAAATGAATACGGATCATTAAGTAAACTTCCAATCCACCAATCAAGTGGTTGCAAAGATGCCTTGTGATACAAACCCCAGTTAACCTGATCATCAAGATTAACTCTAACTAATCTGTCAGCCATTGATGAAAATCCAATCGATTCTGTTTCCTCAGGTGACAAATGTGATCTATAATGATTACCTGCAAGGAACTGATCACCGTCATCAGTTCGGACAATCACAAATTCGCTAGGTGCCTCTTCAGAAAGTAATTTTCTTAGTTTTTGTTCAATTTCTGGTACTTTTACCCTCATTTTTACACCGATGCAAAAAGGGTCTTGTCCTTTTTCTAATTTACTTAGATCAAGATATACATCTGTACCAAGAATTTGTATAACTTCATATCTACTCTGATCGTTTAACATTGGCGCAGGCTCTCTTAACGCTATTGTTTTAGCCGCCATACCCCACGACTCCCTCTTACCAAGAGCTGCCTGTTGCATCGACCCGAAAGGAAAACATTTAGGAAAGGTGATTGATCGTATGTTAGCTAAGTCTACCTCAGTTAGTTGAGATAAATCTTCAATAGTCATTGTACTATTATCATTTCTAATAATTGTCGCCTTAGTAGATTGAGAAAAATGTCTAGGTGGCTCTAGCCAAACAGATTGTTTTAAAACGGCAATGGCAAAAGCTTCTGCTAAAGCTTCTAAGGATGGATTAAATTTTTCTTCATCAGAACTAAGTAAATAGTACATAGTACTTAAATACAACTTAGTTTCACTGCCAGACCCGTTATATTCCTCAACTAATTTTGTAACAAGATCGCTAGGAACTTGATAAGGTGAGGAGGGAAATCTAGTTCTAAGCTCTTTTATATATTTAACAAGAAAATCTTTTATCACTGTTCTTGCTATTACCATTAAATCGGGTTGTTTTCCAGTTGCTTCTTCATCCCTGACACTTTGATTGATCTTTCCCATTAAATCAAACTCTAATAACAGTTGATTAACTCCAGCAATTGATTCTCTCGCACCACTAATTGAATTAATAAACTCTTGATGTAACTGTTCCATCAACTCGCGTGTTGATAAACCCCGTTCCTGTGCATATGCAGTCAGGATTGTCTGATGACTAACAAGAGAATCTTGTAAATTTTTCTTTCGTTTTTCAAGTAATGCTGGGTCACTAGCTAAATTCTGTTGAGCCCTTGGACTAATCGCCCCATCTGATTCAAACAAGGGAGAAGTAATCAATTCAGCAGCGGCGCCAACAGAGGCTCTTTTTAATTCCTGTATCGAAGATTGAGGCCTATCTTTTCCAAATTTTCTTTCAATCTGAGTTACGACATTAAGCATCCCAGCATATATATATCTAATCTTATCTACATTTTCATCGCTTGGATTAGTCTGTAAATACTCATGAATATCAATTCCCTGTTGAATTAGATAAAACAACAATGATTGACCTGCCGGAGTTATTGTTCCATCGGCTTCTTCATAGCCATAATCTCTTAAAAATGTAGGTGTAAAAAACTCATCAACTTGACTCATTAAATCAAGTGCCTGTTTCTCTGTTTCTGGAGTACATCCAGCTGGTATAAGCAGAAGATTTGCAAGACCTATTCCAAACAATAATAGAAATTGTCTTCTTGTTACTTCCACTTCTTTAATTTTCATGTTTGATGTTATTTTAATTTGAATTATTTTTGTAAAGGAGAAATTTTACTATGTCAGAAACTACTGAAATATTCGATGTTTTTATATCAAACAGCAACATTATATATATCTATTATATAAATTGTCAATTATGGGATGAGTTAAGAAAAGCTGGAAAGAAAAGATAATACTGTTATTTTTTCTCTTTTTTCCTCTTCCAAAAGATGAAAAAAAATAATCCAATAATAAAAGTAGCTAACACAAAAAGAAAATACTTGCTTTGATCATTTTCTTTTTCAATAACTGTTGCCTTACCTAACACTGAGCCTCCGGTAATTGATTCATCAAATAAATCGGTAAAAGTATCCGCACCTCCAAGCACTTTTCCAGGCTTTTCATTTTTTGAACTTGGCTTGACTCTAAGTGAGTTATCGTACTCAATAATAGGCGATGTTGTTAGTAAATCTGTACCATTCTCGCCAATAACATTGGTATCATTGGTTTTATCTTTTCGCCAAATTAAATGTAATTCAGGCTTACCAATTTTTTTCTTCTTAAAAAAGAAGGTCGCAAATAGCTTATTGCCAGCTTGATAATCATCATAATTACTAGTTCCAGAATAACGAATTTGTCCTTTATCCAAAAAAACAATAGGTTCGTGATAATTGCTATAAAAATTAGCTTCATCTACTTGCACAAAGGCTAAATCTGTCGGATCAAATCCAAATAATAAATCTGTACCAATAGTCAGCTCTCCTTGAGTATCTAGATAAACTTGAACCGGAAAAACCTGATTTTTCCCTATGTTCGAGGGCATCACTAATTTTATTTCAGCAGCACTTATTGCCGAAGGAAAAAACAAAAAAATCATCGATAGACTAATAAGAATTAGTTTGACATCAATAGATATATTCATTATCTATATATTATCAGTGTTGTTGAAGTATGAATAGAGTATGCCTACATCAAATGAGTTTACCTTGCCATCAGCATTTAAATCTTGAGTTGGGAGCCAAGTCGCATTCCAATTGTTATAAACCTCATATAGATCATATGCGTTAATTACTCCATCATTGTTGATGTCTCCAGGTATTAAATCTCCAAACGTAACTGAGTTTGAACCCATAACAATAGTTGTAGATACAGCATCTTTGAGATATCCATCAACTTTTAGAATAAGATTGTAATCCGAACCAAAGGGGAACGTACCAAGGTTATGACCAGTGACTGTACCGGTTGCAGAAGTGAGGTTTGTTGAAAAGTTAGAAAGTACGTTGGGTTGAGCAACTGTAATTGAACCTGATTTATTGACATTTGTACCTAAGAAATGAAGTAAGTTAAATGTAAAATCAAGAGTTGCGCCACCACCTATAGTAATATTTTTAGGATTAGGAGCCGCGGTTAGCAGATCTGTATTGATGGCGTTATAAGCAACAACATTTGTGTCAACCGTTGAACCATCAGTCCACTCAAGTGAAAACTGTTTAGGCTCAGTAGTTTCACTCAAAGCTAAAAAGGACAATTTAACAATATTGCCCTTAGCATTAACTGGACTACCCTGATTAGCAATTCCAGAAATAGTAATTTTCCCATTTTCTTGATCAACTGAGAAACCTCTTTGTTCTGGAAACAAATTCATCCACTCCATTGATTGATACTGAAAAAAATCTTTATCATAACGAGCCACTAAATCTACGCCTGCCACTTCGTTACCTTTCGTATCGAGTTCAAAGATAACACCCTGAGTGTCATTAACAGCCCACAAATCATAATCTGCGTTAATGTTGATAACCGCATCAGGCTGAGCATCAAATAAAGACACGCTAGATCCAGAAACCGATAGATTAGCTAGGGTAGTATAGTCAGGAGCATAAACAACACTACTGGAATCAATAGTTAGAGGGGTTGTTGCCACCACTCCAATCACCTTAAATTTAATCGTTGCAAATCTACCTGAGCTAGTGATGCCTCCCTCGTAATATCTACCCTTAATTATTAATTGCCCATTTGTACTACCATAATCTTGCTCATAATAATCCCAATATAGATTTTTATTGGTAATTTCTAACACCTCTAAAACCAATTGATCGTAATTTAGTTGAAGGTTTGTCTCGATGTGATCATTGCCTCCTGAATTTAGCATCACATCCACATTAAACGTTTGTCCAAGATAATATGTTCCAGAGTTAGGACTTAAAAACAACGAGGGGTCTGCTGCATGCGCTGCTTCGCTCCTTAGAAAAAAGAGTGACAGTTAAGTATTTGAAGGTTTTGTTGATGATGTTGGGCATATTTCTCATTATTACATAATATCCATATAAAAAGAAAGCCTTAATAAATTCGCTAATTTATATTTTGATAAGGAGCTCATTTCTGAGGGAGGTCCCTGCGCGTTTTTGTCTTGCTTTGCAAGATCAAAGCCTGCTCCCCTGTGACTTGTGGGTATTAA
>CAZQWI010000007.1:0-18550 GCA_964596995.1 uncultured Pseudomonadales bacterium | reverse complement strand
ATGGCTTTTACTTTATCAAGAGATGATAAATCTTGATATACAACTTTGGAAGTTTCAACACTATTTTTTATCGGTTGTGGATTTTCAATACTCATAATGAGATTATATCAGAAATTAGGTTCGAACGACCAATAATGGGTAGCTAGTTCTCCAGAGGAAAAAACTTGGGGTGGCTGACGGGACTCGAACCCGCGACCTTCCCCTCCACAGGGGGACGCTCTAAACCAACTGAGCTACAGCCACCATTTTTCACTTTTGTTTCTAATCTGATCAATGTACGCTGGGCGGGATTCGAACCCACGACCTACTGCTTAGAAGGCAGTTGCTCTATCCAGCTGAGCTACCAGCGCATACATAACCCACAAAACAGATCTCACATTAAACTTGCCGTCTAGATTATAATATATCTTCAACAAATTCGCTAACAATAAAAATGAAATTTCAGCTTAACTCCAACTACCAGCCAACCGGAGACCAACCAGAAGCCATTCAAGCTCTTGTTGACGGCATCCACCAAGACCTCACTCACCAAACTCTACTTGGTGTGACCGGCTCTGGCAAGACCTTCACCGTAGCCAATCTCATTGAGCAGACTCAAAAACCAACCTTAGTAATTGCTCATAATAAAACACTGGCGGCCCAACTGTATCAAGAACTTCGTGACTTTTTTCCAAATAATGCAGTTAATTACTTTGTATCCTACTACGACTACTATCAGCCAGAAGCCTACATTCCCAGCACCGATACTTACATCGAGAAGGAGGCTCAAATTAATGACGAGATCGATAAATTACGCCTAGCTGCCACTACCAATCTCATGACTCGCAACGATGTGATCGTGGTTGCCTCCGTTTCATGCATTTATAATTTGGGCAATCCAGTTGAGTATAGTCAGCATGTCTTTGAAATAATCGAGGGTGAGTTGATCGCTCAAAAAACCCTTTTGCTCCAGCTAACAAATCTGCAGTATCAAAACTCAGATACCGATCTTCATCGCGGTTCCTTTCGGGTGAGGGGAGACACCATTCAAGTCTGGCCAGCCTACACCGATCATGCTCTCAAGATTGATACTCTGGAAAATCGCATCGTCAGTATTCAAGAGATTGATCCTATTAGTGGAGTCGCCATCACTCAGCACTCAGAGCAACAGATTCAAACAGATCACAGAGGTAGATATTTACTGTTTCCTGCCAAACATTATCTAGTTGATTCAAAATCTCAACAAGAAGCCATTAGACAAATAGAGAAAGATCTTGAAACTCAAGTTGAGGTACTCAAAAAGAATAATAAGCAGTTGGAAGCATATCGGCTCAATAAAAAGGTTCGCTATGATCTTGAAATGATTCGCGAGTTTGGTTTTGTTAATGGAGTAGAAAACTACTCACGATACTTTGATGGCAGACAACCAGAAGAACCACCTTATACCTTGATCGATTACTTTCATGAAAACGTGAGAAGGTTTAACAGTGGCACTTTCTTGACAGTCGTTGACGAAAGTCACATGACTTTACCTCAAGTTAAAGGGATGTACTTTGGCGATCGTTCGCGAAAAGAAACCCTAATTGAGTATGGATTTCGTTTGCCCTCAGCGCTTGATAACCGCCCTCTAATGTTTGATGAATTCCTGAATAAAACAAAAAATAAAGTTTATGTTTCGGCAACTCCAAGCGATCTTGAAATCAATTTAAGTCAGGGCAGGGTAGTAGAACAACTGGTTCGTCCTACTGGCTTACTAGATCCTATCATCGAACTGCGTTCGACGGATAATCAAATTCAGGACCTCATCATCGAGATTGTCAATCGAGTTCAGCTGGGTCAAAGAGTGCTTGTTACCACTCTAACAAAACGCATGGCAGAGGATCTAACCGATTACCTAAACGATGAAAACAAAGTCAGATCATTAATAAAGAGTTACTCTGGAAACTCTTTAGAACAGTGGAGCAAAAACTACTTACCAGTTGAGGAAATGACTATTGGTAAGATTGAGGCAAAATTCTTTAATCATGCCAACATAACCCACAAGTTAGACGATGCTCAATCCCAAATCTTACCCAAAGTTGCCTATCTGCACAGCGAGGTAGAAACTTTAGATAGATCAGATATCTTGGATGACCTGCGACAAGGAAACTTTGATGTGTTGGTGGGCATCAATCTTCTTCGAGAAGGTTTAGATTTACCAGAGGTAAGTCTAGTAGCTATTTTAGATGCTGATAAAACTGGATTTTTACGTTCTGACACCGCCTTGATTCAAACCATGGGTCGAGCCGCTCGTCACCAAAACGGAAAAGTTATCTTATATGCTAATAGTTTGTCGCAAGCGATGAAAACAGCAATAGGTGAAACTCAGCGTCGTCGCCAAACTCAAGAAAAATACAATCAAATAAATCAGATTACGCCCAAATCAATTCAAAAACCGATTCGTGATAAGTTGTTAAATAGAGATCGTGACGATAAGGATGATGCAGGAGATTTTAACAACTCATTTATCATTCAATTGACCGCCAAACAACAGATAGATATATCCCAAATTCAAGCTGATGCCCTCACGCCAGATGATCGCTCAAATTTAATCAATAAATTAACCAGAAGAATGAATCAAGCTGCAAAAGAGATGGATTATGAACTCGCCACGATACTGAGAGATAAAATTCGAGAGATTAGTTAGAACCTATATGAACTGTATCAAAAAAAATTATCTTGGGATATAGTCTCCAAGTTAATGAAATGCTATGCCTGCCATAGTGGTAAGCTCAAGCTCTGTATCTGATCCAGGCAAAGAAGATAAAATATTTAATACGTATGCCAATTGGACCGGAGTCAACAAACTCTCTCTAGCAATCGCTTCCCTTATCATTCCAGCACAATTCTGGAGAGCTACACCAGCGCCATCTGATTTTGATCTTAGTGGATGTCTGCTTCTGGATATCTGCTCATCTTTATGCTTTCTTGGTTAATAACTACTAACAATGCTATCACAGTTACCCTAACAAACTTACATAATTTCTTAAAATTAGTTAACCCCAGCAGGTTCACTATGACTTAATCACCCTACTAAAACCCGATAGTTTCGGTTATAATTATTGATTCGATTGTTTTCAAAGATCGAGTAAATAGGTAATATTTTTTATGTCCAATTCTTCAAAAAAAAGCACAACACCAATAACTCCTCTTACGCATATTATTATTAAAGGAGCTAAACAACACAACTTAAAGAACATCAGTTTAGCCATTCCAAAAAATAAACTGGTAGTCTTCTCGGGTCTTTCGGGTAGTGGAAAATCAACTCTAGCTTTTGATACTCTTTATGCCGAAGGTCAACGACGCTACGTTGAGTCACTAAGTTCATATGCAAGACAGTTTTTAGGCATCATGGACAAACCAGCCGTCGATCAAATCGAGGGCTTATCTCCATCAATCTCTATCGACCAAAAAACAACTTCACACAATCCAAGATCAACCGTTGGCACCATCACTGAAATTTACGACTACTTGAGACTACTGTTTGCTAGAGTAGGTCATCCTCACTGCCCCGAATGTGGCAAGGAAATTTCTACTCAAAGTATTGATCAAATCCTTGATCAAACAATTGAACAGATTGAGCAACAAGCTCAAGAAGGTATCTCTAGGTTGATGATTCTTGCTCCAGTAGTTAGACATCGTAAAGGCCAATTTGGAGAGTTACTCAAATCTCTACAAAAAAAAGGCTATAGTAGAGTCAGAATCGATAACCGAATCTATGAAATCAATACTGACCTAACACTAATCAAAACCAATAAGCACGATATTGAAGTCGTTGTTGACCGTTTAACTATATCCCGCCAACAGCTAAAAGATGCTCAAGAACTACAAACATTAAGAAGTCGTTTAAGTCAATCAATAGAACAATCACTTAAACTGGCTGATGGCTTAGTCGTTGCTTCCTTCATTCAAGATAAATCGCTCAACTTCCCCGAAAATCCTTCAGATTTTAAAGACGTTCTCTTTAGTGAAAAGTTGGCATGCAGTGAGTGTGGCATTTCCATGGATGAGTTAGAACCGAGTATCTTCTCTTTTAACTCTCCGCTTGGCGCCTGCGAAACATGTCATGGCTTAGGCTCAATTTTAGAGATTGACCCTGAAAAAATTGTTGCTCCAGAGTTAACTTTGAGTGAGGGAGCAATTATCCCTTTTGCCAGAATGTTGAGTAGTGACAGTTGGTTTTCAAGAATTGTGGCCAGCGTTCTCGAGACAGAACTGAAAATTTTTCAAACCAAGACTAACCAAAAAATCGATTTTTCTATCACAGAAAGTTTTCGACAGACACCATTTTGCGAACTACCAGATGAAATTCAGCAATCACTTTTATATGGAACCAAGAACGTCTACGAAGTCACTGGAGAAAATCGCTTTGGCAAAATCGTCACCATTAATAAAGAGTGGGAGGGTTTCATCGTTAACCTAGAAAGACGCTTTGAGGAAACCAATAGCGAGTACATTCGCAATGAGATCAATAAATATCAAAAAAAGACCACTTGCCCTGCTTGCCATGGCGCAAGATTAAAACCTAAATCACTTTCAGTTACCATTGATAAGTTAAATATTTCTGAAGTGACCGCACTCACGATTAGCGATAGCTTGGACTGGATTAACAGTTTAGAAAAGCAAAAAATATTTAATGAAAAAGAGGCGGTGATTGCCCAATCAATTATCAAGGAAATAGGCACTCGTTTATCATTTCTTAACTCAGTCGGTTTAAATTACTTAACTTTGGCAAGAGAAGCAGGATCATTAGCTGGAGGAGAAGCACAAAGAATTCGACTCGCCTCACAAATCGGTACTGGATTAACAGGTGTTCTCTACATTCTCGATGAGCCAACCATTGGTTTACATCAGCGAGATAATCAAAGACTGATTAAGACACTTAAAGAACTAAGGGACCGCGGCAACAGCGTGGTGGTTGTTGAGCATGATGAGGATGTGATCTTGGCAGCCGATGAAATTGTGGAGTTTGGACCAGCTGCTGGAAATGGAGGAGGGAAGATTGTTGCTCAGGGTAATCCTCAAACCATCAAAGAGTCATCAACCATAACTGGCGATTATCTCTCAAAGAAAAAAGTTGTTGCACGAGAAAGAGTTTTGCCATCTCAATTAGAGCTTAAAAAACTAGAGCTTAACTCGATAGTAATTAAGGGTGCAAAACACCATAACTTAAAAAATATTGATGTTAAGTTTCCACTACATCGGTTGGTTTGTGTCACTGGTGTTTCTGGTTCAGGTAAATCAACTTTAATCCACGACACCTTGTATCAGCATCTACTTAAACAGTTAAGTCGACAGAGCCAAGAAAAACCTGGGTCAGTAGATTTTGTCAACGTTCCGCCAGAAGTTAAGTCTGTAAAGTTAATTGATCAAACTCCAATAGGTAAAACCCCTCGATCAAATCCGGCCACATACACCAAGGTGTTTGACTTGATCCGCCAACTGTATGCCAACACCAAAGAAGCTAGAATTAGAGGCTACAGTGCTGGCAGATTTAGTTTTAATGTGAAAGGCGGTAGATGTGAAGCTTGTCAGGGAGATGGTCAAATCAAGATAGAGATGCAGTTTTTGTCTGATGTTTATGTAACCTGTGATGTTTGCAAAGGCAAACGCTATAACCAAGAAACACTTCAAGTAAAATATCAAGGAAAAAGTATTGCTGATGTGCTTGAGCTCACCATCGAGGAAGCTTATGAGTTTTTCCGCCAGCACAGCACCATTCGCAAAAAACTGAAAACAATGATCGATGTCGGTTTGGGATACCTACGTCTTGGACAACCGGCTCCAACCTTGAGTGGAGGAGAGGCACAAAGAGTTAAAATATCAAGGGAACTATCAGCCAATCATATCGGGCATAATGTTTATCTACTCGATGAACCGACTACCGGACTTCATTTTGCCGATGTTCAAAAATTACTCAACGTTCTCCATAAATTAGTCGAGCAAAACAATAGTGTGATCGTAATTGAACATAATCTTGATATAATTAGAAATGCAGACTGGATTATCGATCTTGGTCCAGAGGGAGGTGATAGAGGAGGCAAAATCGTTGCAACCGGCACACCAAATCAAGTTGCCGATAATAAGAGTTCATATACAGGACAATATTTAAAAAAGGAAAAAAACAAATGATTGTAAAACACAAAGATCAGCGAGTCGCAGTTTTGGTTGATGTACAAAATCTATACTACAGTGCCAGACATCTTTATAAAGCTAAAGTTAATTTTGGAAAAGTTCTCACTCACGCTTTAGGAGACAGAACACTAGTTAGAGCCATTGCCTATGTCATCAAAACAGACGTAGTTACCAAAGAACGAGATTTTTTTGAAGCTATCAATAAAGCAGGATTTGAAGTCAAGGAAAAAGATCTGCAAATCTTTGCCGATGGTTCTAAAAAGGGTGATTGGGATGTTGGCATTACCATGGACGCCATTAGGCTCGGAAAAAAAGTTGACTCAATTGTATTGGTTAGTGGAGATGGAGATTACATACCAGTCGTCAAGTATTTGCAACTCTCTGAGGGTTGCCAAGTTGAAGTTTATGCCTTTGGCAAAACTTGCTCTCACGCTCTCGTTGAAGAGGTTGATGATTTTGTTGATATGGACGAACACGCAAAAGATTTTTTGATTAAGAGATAATTAAAAGTTGCACCTCATCTATTAAGCATTCTTTTTAAGTATGTCTAGGATTATTATTTCTCCAGCAAAAATTGAGGATGTTTCTGCGATCAAAGATGTACAAGAAAAATCGTGGCTAGCAACCTATGTTAATCAAGAGTTTAATATTACTGAAGATGACATTAAGCTCCAGTTTTCAGAAAAAAATAATGGTTCTGGAAAAATCGTATTAAAAAAGATTCAAGATTATTTATTAGACCAAAATACCTTATCTTTAGTTGCAAAAGAAAACAATCTTTTAGTTGGTTTCTGCACTATTAAAAAACATCTAGATCATAATCAAATTGTTAAACTTTATATCTTGCCTACAGCACAAAGAAAGGGAATTGGTACCAAACTTTTTAAAGAAGCAACAAACTGGTTCGATAAAAAAGACATTAAATTAACCGTAGTTCAGTACAATCAAAAAGCAATTAATTTTTATAAAAAACTTGGCTTTAAAGAGGAACCAAACAATCAAAAACTAATACCAATAAATAAATTAATTTCTGGAAAGGCGCTTCCTTTAATTAGAATGAGGCTAACTCACACGCAATATTCTTAAAATGCATTTATGCAAGTAAATAAAACATTGTTTTTCCTTATTCTTCTTTGCTGCTTACTATTTTTCCCTTCATCTACGCTTGCTCAAGCCGAATCAGATCAGGATCGTTTTTATACAACACTGGTCAGTACCTATTCAGTTGATAAATTGGGTAATACTAGAGTTGAACACGCTTTCCAAATAAAAAATAATACTCCAGAGTATTTCATTAATCAGTACAGCATGAAGCTAAGTACTGATGCCATTACTGATATATCAGTCAACAGTAACAACGAGCAAATTTCTCCAAAAATTACTCAAGACCACTCAGGCACAAATATCGAGATCGAGTTTCCAGATAAAGTAGTTGGAAAAGATAAAATCAGACAGTTCAGAATTAGTTATCAGAACCCTGTTATGTCTGAGGTGAGTGGCCAAGTACTTGAAACGTACATTCCAGCCATGAGCAGTAATGGTGCTTATGATGAACACAAGGTGATTCTAGCCACCCCTATTATTTTTGGCTATCCAACTAGGATCAAACCAGATAACTACACAATTAAGCAAGACGGACAAAGTTTCGTTCTTACCTATGACAACTTGCTAAATCAAGGAGTGTCGGCAATTTTTGGTTCTCAACAGATTTTTCGATTGTCAATCAGATACCATCTAGATAATCCAAATAACCAACCCGCTATTACTCAAGTCAGTCTACCTCCAGATACTCCTTATCAAAAGATGCATTACCACGTACTCGAGCCCTTGCCACAAAAACTAGAGTCCGACGTTGATGGCAACTGGATCGCCACCTATTACTTGCCAGCAAACGATACAGTTGAGGTAAACATTGAGGCTCTGACACTAGTAAGCTTAGAAGAACTACACCCCTGGTTAAATATCAAGCCAATTAAAGAACATCTCTCCAATCAACCTTTCTGGGAAAAAGATCATAAAGAAATCTCGAGTATCGCCGACAATCTAGAAGGTCCTTTTTCAATTTATCAATATGTAGTTGATACTTTAGATTACACCCAAGAAGATCTTTCCCAAAATTTCGAGCGTCAAGGAGCGCTGACTGCTCTGAGAAATCCTTCTTTTGCAACATGTCAGGAGTTTTCTGATCTTTTTATTGCTCTTGCTAGAACTAAAAACATTCCAACCAGACGAGCCACTGGATACGCTCACAGCAATGATCCCATACTTCAGCCACTCAGCTTGGTTACAGACATTCTTCACGCCTGGCCAGAATACTATAATCTAGAAAAAGAAAGTTGGATTCCGATCGATCCAACTTGGGGTGATACCATGAGAGGCGTTGACTACTTTCATCAATTTGATCTTAAACACATCGTGTTTGCTTACAACGGCAAATCTAGTCAGCTACCACTGGCTGCCGGTAATTATAAGTTACCAGATTCAAATACAAAAGATTTACAAGTTCAATTTGAAGATGAGTTTCCTGAAATAGAGCCAAGTTTTTCGATTAACCTTAAGCAGAAAAAACTTCTTGGACTAATCAATCTACCAAGTTGGTATGAAATTGAGATTGAAAACATGGTAGGACAAGCCTGGTATAATAGCACGCTTGAAATCAGTGGGGTAGAAAACCAGCTAGATATAGAGTTAAAAGATGATAAATATACTTTTCTACCTTGGCAGATAAAAAACAGCAACATCCAGGTTTATAATAAACATCATCAACTACCAACGACTGACAAAATTTTGGTTACACTTTCGATTGGAGATGTAGATACAACAAAAGAGTTTGAAATCAAAACTATTAAACCATTTGCACCAAAAGTGTCTGAGTTTATTTCACAAAGCTTAAACAATGATCAACAGTACATCCACCCTAATCTCAACATTACCAGACAACAAGTTAAAATTGTCATGGCTATCAGTCTTGTCCTCCTTGCCATCACAACCTGGAGTTTACTGGTTTCAAGACGAAAAAAACAGTATTTTATACGTAGGCAAAGCAAAAAATCTAAAAAATCGTCTTAAAAGCTACACGCAGCTTGATCAACTCACTCAGCAAAAACAACAGCTTGTCACTACTGCAAAAAAAGTTAAGTTCCAAACTTTAGAAAGTGAGTTGGAGGCGTTATTAATCGAGGCCGAGTTAATTAGACTCCATCAACCAGAATTTAATATTTTACTCAAGGACGATAAAAGTCCAATTTATCTAGTGATTGAGAAAGCTGAATTCCCGGCGGTTAAATTAGTTCGAAAAGGAGATTTAAAAAATTACAAAGATTTAGCTCACACCCTTGGTCCTTTTGGCAGTTCTTATAAACTCAAACAGGTTTTAAAGATTGCTCGTAGAATTTTTCCCTGGTGTGATGTTGCCGAAAAAAACTCAAAACAGAAAGGTTCGGCTAGTCAAAAACCCTGTTTTTATTATCATCTTGACCTCTGCCCAGGCGCATGCATTGGTAAGATCTCTTCAAAAGAGTATCAACAGCTTATTAATCAATTACTGCTATTTCTTAAAGGAAAGAAAAAGGAAGTAATCAAGAGAATGCATCAGCAGATGCAAAAATTTGTGACTGAGCTTCAATTTGAAGAGGCAAACAAGATAAAACAAAAAATTTCATTAATTGAGGAGGTTACCAGTCATAGATTCAAGCTAAAGCCAGACTTAATCTTACCCGCACTGCATGAATCTAAAGCTCAAGATTCACTTGACCATCTGCGAAAAATATTAATTGACTTCAAACTCATCTCAGTTCAATCATTATTGCAAAGAATAGAGGGATTTGATGTTAGTAATTTAATGGGACAAAACGCCAGCGTTTCAATGGTTGTTTTTGTTAAAGGAGAACCAAAAAAGGGTGAATACCGGCTGTTTAATATTAAAGATCTTAACACTCCCAATGATTATCAAATGATGAAACAGGCTATCTCCAGAAGAAGTAAACACTCAGAATGGCATACAGCAGATCTTATTATCGTTGATGGGGGAAAGGGTCAAATCAGAGCCGCTTTATCAGCATATCTAAAGAATAAGATTCAACCTCCAACAATTATTGGTATTGCCAAAAAACCAGATAGGTTAATACTGCCAATTCTAGTTGACACAACTAACAACCAGCTCAAGATTGAATATCAAGAAATCTCGCTACCAACTGATCATCCAGCACTACATTTAGCTCAGCAAGTTCGAGATGAGTCACACCGATTTGCAAAAAAACAGCATACTAAATTAAAACGAAACTCTGTTTATATCTGAGCTCAGTTTTTCTTATGAAAACAATTATTTGCCTGTAATAGGCTAGACGCTTATAATCATCTGTAATCAATCAATACAAATTTATTCATCCTATGCGCTCAATTCTAATTACTGCCATTACTATCGCCATCTTAGCTTGGGCCTTACCCTCGATTAGTTATATGAACTGGGTAACCCTGCTTCTTGCTAGCTTAGTACTAACTCTTTTACAAAAAGTTGCCAAACCCGTTTTAAAATTACTGTTTTTACCAATCAATATTGTTACTTTGGGATTGTTTTCTCTGGTAATAAATGTCTTTTTATTATGGTTAGCCACCTATTTAGTTCCTGGATTTCGCATCCAACCGATGATTATTTTTGAAGTTACTCTTGGTGAATTTGGATCTTTATTATTAGTTTCAGTTATCATCAGCACCATTCAAAATATTCTTCATAAAATATTAAAGTAAACATCTTTTATAAACGCTCTTACCAGCGTTAATGTTATAATCCTCACCATGAAACAAAAAAAGTTATTACTCTTTATTTTTGCAATATTTTTTATAGTATTCTCAGCATTTATACTGCCAAACTCATTATCTGCCCAAGGCATAGCCACTGGCACAAATGAGCCTGCTGAGGAAGTAATTGATCTAGAGGAAATAATTGACGTTACAGACTCTACTCAATCGGCTATCGCCTCAACAGCTGCCCAAGCTGAACAAGTTTTAATTGAAAAAAAAGCTGAAGATATTACAGAAACTGCTGGCGAGACAAGAGGAAAGTTAGCCACATTCCTTGAAGAAAATCCTATTGGGAAAATTACTTGGCACAACTTTCTCCAGCATTTAATTAGAGATGCCGTTTCTAAAGGTTTACCTGCTAATATCATTGTACTTTTACTTTTGTTTCCTCTGGTGGTATCAATCATCGCAGCTTCAAGACATGTAATCGGCTTGAGAGGTTTTGGAATTTATATTCCAGCTGTTCTTTCGGTAGCTTTTGTTTCTACCGAGATTATTACTGGGATTATCATTTTTGCCGCAGTTTTACTAGCAGCCACCATTACCAGAAGATTGGTTAAGGATCTTAACTTACCTTATTTACCACGCACAGCCATGATCCTTTGGGGAGTCTCAGTTTTTATTTTAATCTTACTGATCATTTCTTCTAAGTTCGAGATATTTCAGTTACTCACGATTAGCATCTTCCCAATCTTGATTATCATTATTTTGACCGAAAACTTCATGAATTCTCAACTTTTTAACAGTCAGAGAGAAGCGATGAAAATTGCATTCGAAACACTAATTGTGGCTATCATCTGTTCGCTAATTATTAGTCAAGATATCGTCCAAAAGTTTGTGCTTCTTTATCCAGAAGTATCTCTCCTTGGAACAGCCTTCATTAATTATCTTATTGGGAAATACACCGGTTTAAGATTGGCTGAGTTTTTAAGATTCAGCTCAATTTTGGGACAAGACGTACTTCCCCAACACCCTCAAGATGATCAATCCGAGTGATGTCTTGGGCATGAATGCCCGCAATCAGTTGTATGTGCCGATGAACCCTTCTTTTTCGAAGAGCATTTGCCATTCCAAGTATGCGACAAAGGTTTTGTTACTCAATGAAGGAATTAGTACTCCAAACGTCTACGGCATCTTAACCTCAATTGAAGATGTAAACGATTTCAACTGGCCAAATCTAGAAAAAGATTTTGTGATTAAACCAACCAATGGTCATGCAGGAAAAGGTGTTGTCGCATTTATAAAAAGAAAAAATGATAAGTGGATTGATGTGGTTGGAAATGAATGGGATCAAGATGATTTAAAGATTCATTGTTTTGATATTTTAGAAGGGCAGTACAGTTCTCATGGATCTTCTCCAAAAGTCATTGTAGAGGAAAGAATTATTCCTCACTCAACCTTAATGCAGTATTCATATAAAGGAACTCCAGATTTAAGAGTGGTAATTTTTAATAGTGTGCCCGTTATGGCTTATCTTAGGCTACCAACCGAAGAATCGGAGGGAAGAGCTAACCAGAGTCAGGGTGCTTTGGGAGTTGGCATTGATATTGGCACAGGACTAACTACCTATGCAGCAGCTCATAAAACACAACTTATCAAGTATTTGCCAGGAACAAACATCGAGTTAAGAGATATCCAAATCCCTTTCTGGAAAAAAACCCTGTTAACGGCTGTCAAAGCAGCAAGAGCCGCCAAGTTAGTTTATGGCGGAGTAGATCTATTCTTACATCAAGAAAAAGGACCAATGGTAGTTGAGTTAAACTATCGACCTGGATTATCAATTCAAGTTGCCAACCAAGCAGGTCTTCGCAAAAGATTAGAAAAAGTTGCTGATATTAATGTATTAAACCCCGAACATGGAGTAAGAATCGCTCAAGCTCTTTTTGCTGAGAACTATTTTGAGACGGATGAGGAAAGAAGACCAATTATCACACACAAAGAAAAAGCAATTGTTTATGGAGATAATAGTTCTCAAGCTGAAACAGAAATTTTGGTAAAAACTGGACGCTATCGAAGCGCAATTGCTAGCGAGCTAGCGAGAGAACTTGGCTTGATTGATCTTGAAGATCTCCTCTGGTATCAACAAGATTCTGGAGAGGGAAAAGTTCCCGTTGTTGAAGTAGATTTTGAGCTTAAAGAGCAAAAAGTCGATACAGAAATGATTGTTTCAAAAAAGCTAGATAGAAGTAAATATAAAGTTGAAATTGGTAGAAAAGATTTGACCAATTTTTTAGTTAGAGTAGAGAAGAAATGACCTCCACCAAAAGTTATGAGTTTAGTACAAGACTTAACACCACTCAATCTTAAAGAAGAAAAACAAAAGTTTTTTGATCGCAACTTTAAATATAATCCTCAGTTTAAGTACAAAGATTTGATCACCATCAATCAACTTTATAAATACGGAAAGCCCAAACAAAAGATTTTAGAGCTAGCTAAATTGATTCTTGAAGAAGCTTTTCATGCAAAAACAGAGGAAGATCTAAGAAAAATTGAAGGTGAGGTTATTACTAAAGAAGAAGCTAATCAAGTTATTGCTAATTTTTTGGTAGAAAACGATATCAAAAAGAAAGTGAAAGTGAAATGGTCTAAGGATTTTCCCGGAAAAGCCAGTTTTTATATTGACACTCTTAAACTAAAACTTCCAATTTGGCACAGAAAAAAGGAGTTCTTGGGAACAATTTATCATGAGCTCGGTACTCACGCCATCAGAAGAATTAACTACGAACAGCAACCATTCTTCAAGAAAAAAACTCAATATGGTTTTAAAGATTACATGATAACTGAAGAAGGGTTGGCAAGTTTTCACACACTGTTAGCAAAAAAATTTAAGATCGATTATATGAGTGCCTTAAACTATGTAACTTGCGACGTTGCTCAGCATAGTTCATTTGCGGAAACATTTAATTGGGTTACCAAATATCTGCAAGACAAAGAAAGATCTTGGCAATACACATATAAACTAAAACGTGGTCTGTACGACACATCGCTGAGCGGGGGATTTACTAAAAATATCGTGTATTTAGAGGGTATGATAAAAGTATGGAACTATTTTCAAGACACTAACTTTGATCTTGAAGGACTATACTTTGGAAAAATTGATGCCGATGATGTAGCAAAAGCTAGAGAATTAAATAAAGATTATCAGCCGATACTACCACATTTTTATAAAAAAAATCATAAAAAATATCAAGAGAGAATTCAACTTATTGCTAATGTGAATCATTTTGAAGAGTTAAGTTAAGTACTTTATTGCCATAATGAACAGGCTTTTAATCATTACTACTTCTAACGATATTAGCTTACCTCTTTTTTTCTTAAATAAAGACGAAAATCTAACCATAGAAGTTTTATTGTTTGAGGATTCAATTGAAAAGTTCAAAATCATTGAAACAAGAGTGGCGGAGTTTGATTATGTCTATTTTAGAGACCCGTTCAACACCCCTTTAGCCAAAGGTTGGGAAGAAAAAACTGGATCAGTTCTTGAGTTAATTCAAAAACTCTCAATCAAAAGTATAGATAATATCTATGAAATTGAAGACTTTTTCATCGAAGATAAGTGGCAACAGCATCTTCTTTTTAAAGAGTTTATGCCTGCTACCGAAATTTTAAGTTCTCACTCCTCATTCAATCCCAATCAGCAGTTTGTTAAAAAAAGAATTAGTTCAAGATCAAAAGACATTCTTTTTGAGATTGATTCTATTCATAATCACAAGGAGTATATTATCCAGGAAAAGTTGGAGATTGAGGAAGAGTACCGAGTATTTTCACTTTTTAACAAAATAATCTCGCCAGCAGTTTATAAAAGTTCGAAGACTATTAACACCAAAGTAAAAATTGATCGCTCAAAGATTAAAGAAATTGATAAAAAACTAGAAACATTTATTAATCAAGTGCTTGAGTTAGTTAACCTTGATTTTGTTGGGTTTGATATTGCTCTTACAAAATCTGGTCAATACAAACTCATTGAGGCTAATCGAAGTCCTCAATTCAAAGCTTTTTTTGAAACTACCAAGAAAAATATTGTCGCCAATTTTCCCTTCATCAGATAAATTGGCAAAAGTCTATGGACTATAAGCAAAACCAACACAAAAAAGTAGCACTTGGCCTCTCTGGAGGAGTTGATTCGGCCGTTTGCGCCTATCTGCTTAAACAGCAAGGATATAGCGTCACTGCAGTCTATATCGAATGCTGGAACAGTCCCGGATGTCGAGCAGAGCAGGACAGAAAAGATGCGCTGCAAGTTGCTCTGCAGCTGGAAATTCCTTTTAAAGTGCTTGATTTCAAAGCTGAATACAAAGAAAGGGTAATGACATACTTTCTTGAAGAATATCGCTCTGGAAAAACTCCAAATCCCGACGTACTTTGCAATCAAGTAATCAAGTTTGGGATGTTCTATGACTGGGCAATGAGCCATGGCTTTGATACTATTGCCACTGGTCATTATGCTCAAATTGGATTGGATCAAGATAGTAAACTAGCCTTATTAACTAGCAAAGATCTTCATAAAGATCAAACCTATTTTCTTCATCAACTTGAGCAAGAGCAGTTAGAGCATATTCTTTTCCCCGTTGGACAGTTACTGAAAGATGAAGTCAGACAAATTGCTCATCAAATAAAGTTACCAGTAGCTTTAAAAAAGGATTCTGTTGGCATCTGTTTTGTAGGAGATATTGATGTAGCCAAATTTTTAAAAGAAAATCTTGGAGAAAATCCTGGAGAAGTTATTACACCCAACAACCAAGTTATTGGAACTCACTCTGGTCTCTGGTTTTACACAATCGGACAAAGAAAGAGCTTTGATATCAACAAAAAAGCTGTTCAAAAACATACAACTTGGCTTGATGACAATGGAGATTTACCTCCACTTTTTGTGATAGATAAGGACCAAAAATCAAACCAGTTAATTGTAGGACCAGAAACACAAACTTTGCAAACAAGCTGGTTGGTTCATTCTCCTCATTGGATAAACAAACACACAAACTGGCAAGAACTTCCTCTCCAAGTAAGAATTAGACACACCGGAGAAATCGTTAAATGTAAATTAATTCAAGAAAATGAAGATAGTTGGCAAGTATCCGTAGAAACACCTCTTAAGGGTATTGCCTCAGGACAGTTCGCGGTGTTTTATCTCGATTTAGATAATATGAAAACGCAATATATTTGCTTAGGTGGAGGAGTAATAAAATAGAGTCTGACTGGATGAGATAAAATTGAGATTAATTTTTTTTTAAGATTGTTTATTATTATATAATCACTCACATGAAGATCTTCTTAGTTCGCCATGCTGACTATGAAAAAACGTCAGGTGCTCTAAAAGGTAGATTGCCAGTTAAGTTATCATTCCTGGGTATTCAGCAAGCAAAAAAACTTCAAGAATTCTTTTCGCAACAAAAGATTGAAAAGATTTACTCCAGCGCCGTAGAACGTTGTAAACAAACCAGTCAAATTATTTCCGCTGACAAGATCTTAATTGAATATGATAAAAGATTATTGGAAGCATTGGTGGCTTACCAAGGTTATATGGATGGCGATTGGGCCGAGCATGCTTATAGTCATCAAGAAGAGCTTGGCGGCGAAAGCATTGGTGATGTTCAACAAAGAGTGGTTCAGTTTTATCATCATTTAATTAAAGCAAGTCTTCGACAAGTAATAGTTTGCTCTCATGGAGACCCATTACATTTTTTATATCTGTATTTATGTGGAAAGCAGTTATCAAACAATTACTCTCAAGTAGGTGATTCCACTTTAGATTATCAAACTAAGGCCAGCGTTAGACTGATAGAGGTAGTTGACAA
The DNA here is from genome assembly GCA_964596995.1 of uncultured Pseudomonadales bacterium. GTDB lineage: Bacteria > Patescibacteriota > Microgenomatia > UBA1400 > PJMF01 > DAOLOF01. Next base: position 1,802 of record CAZQWI010000007.1, on the reverse strand, counting down.
TAAGATTCTTAAGATTGAAGAGGTATTTAGACAGCCCGAATATTAACAATCGCTATCCAACATAATGCAAAAATTTTCTAAAAAAATTATTCCCGCCATCAAAAAAAGGAGATCAATTAGAAGTTATACCTCTCAACCGATTGAGCCAGAAAAACTCAACTCCATCATTGAGGCAGCCTTGGTTGCTCCAAGTGCAAGACATGAGAGAAGGTGGCAAATAGTGATTGTCCTCAATCCGGATCTAATCATCAAGCTTGGCAAAATGAAACCACACTCTCATCACGTTAGTGAAGCCCAAGCAGTTATTGTGGTTATTTCTCAAGAGTGGCAGTACTGGATTGAAGATGCTAGCATCGTAGCCGAGCATATTTGGCTTGAAGCTGAAAATCAAGGATTGAGCAGTTGTTGGACTCAAGTTAGAGACAGTAGTACTTATAAGGAAATCTTATTTACTAGTGAAGAATATGTCAAAAAAACCCTTGATCTTGATCAAGACATGCGAGTTCTGTGCTTAATGCCTCTTGGATATCCTGCCGAAAGTTTACCTGAAAATAATCCCAATGAAATATATAAAGAAAAGGTGATTTGGAAAAGATAGTCTTAGCCCACAGCTTAGAGCTGAGAATAGTTAAAAAAACACACTGCCTACAGTAATTGGTAAAAATATTAATTATTGATAAATAAAATCATTTTTTATGATTTGTAATTGTCACTCTCAAATATATTCCAATACCTATTACTAATACAGTAAAAGCTACAAAAGTTGCCGGGTTGATCAATTGTGAAGTTAGATTCATTGTTAGTTACTTGATGCAAATTTATAACTAATATAACACAGAGTCATGGCAATGAAGAGAAGAAGAGTAACCATTAACCAATTTAACTCATCAATTAAACCTGCTAGCAAAGCGCCCCCTATAAAACCAACTCCCAAATCTCTTAAAAACTCTATTAACCATTCAATCTGCTGATCGCTCACTTCTGAAAACTGTAGTTTTTTAAGTAATACCTTTTTATGATTTGATTTTCTAATAGAATTATCACCCATGTAACTATTCTTCCACGCAAAACTTATCGCAAACTGAAATTAGCAAGCTCAAATAAACAAACCGTCTACCAACACACTTCAACCTAGTTGACACAACTAAACTTTCTTGATATTATTCCCTCTACCTTCAGAAGTCTAACTTCTACTGTTAGATACTGTGAAGTCATCCAGAGTTTTTTCAGTTCTAAGAAGCATAAATAATTTTTGCTTCTTTGTTCTGTGTATTTTGGATCAGCACCTTAATAACTTAAGAGACAGAATTTATGTTACGCTAACATAAAGATGAGTGATGTTCCCCACCGGGAACTTCATACATCTATAAAAAATACAAACACGCTAATTCATTAAATGAATTAAATGATCTTCATTATGAAGATCAAGTAAAATCCAAAAAATCAAACCATGTGAAACAAACATGGTGGTAAAAATTGCTAGAGATCAAGGCTAACTATGCTAATAACGCCGCATAGTAGCCATCTCGCTTAAGTTCACAATTGACCAAATCTGTTTACAGATTTGTAAAATTTACTTGAGAGTTTGATCCTGGCTCAGGATGAACGCTGGCGGTGTGCCTTAGGCATGCAAGTCGAACGAGAACTTGTTCTTTTAGAACAGGGGATAGTGGCAGACGGGTGAGTAATGCACAGGAATCTACCTTTTAGTGGGGAATAGCCTCGGGAAACCGGGATTAATACCGCATGTGATCGCAAGATCAAAGCCTTCGGGCGCTAAGAGAGGAGCCTGTGTCCTATCA